>DAISIS010000078.1:0-15683 GCA_036821925.1 Pirellulaceae bacterium | reverse complement strand
GAAATTGCCCAGGTTGCCTTCATTGATCAGACTCAACCAGGCCAAACCGGGATCGTCCTTGTAGGCGCGCTGCGTGTAGGGATTGACGTGCGTGAGCAGATTCCTGGTAAACGCCTTCCAGTTCTCAAACGCCCGGTCGTTGTTCGTGGCCAGCACCTTGAAGGCATTCATGGCGTCCTGGCGCCCCGCCGCGTAGTCGGGCAGAATGGAGTCAATGCTCACGGGCCGCGACACATAGAGATCGGTCGTCACGTAGATGCCACGCCGTGTGAGCGCGGCGAAGAGGTAGTCCAGCTGATCCAGCTTGTCGGGATTCAACTGTGTGCTGTCCGGCTGGCCAGCCACCAGTTCGCTCTCGTAATGGTGGAAACGCACAGTGTTGTATCCCAGCCGCACCAGACGCTCAGCCAGCCGGTCCGCCTGGTCGTGGGTAATGTAGTGCGCCGAGAAGCAGAGGTTCACGCCGTAGAACCGCACCGGCCTGTCCCGCTGCGTTTCGAAGGCGAATGTCCCGTCGGCATGCGATTGTAGCCAGCCATGCTTGCCGGCCGGAGCGTCCTGCAGACCCAGCGACGAGAAGTCGAGCGCCGAACCCGGTTGAATGTCCAGTTCGAGTTTCAGCGGGATCCAGTCGCGGTCCGCCACAACGGTCACCGGGTCATCGTGTTCGACCTCAATGCCGCCGCGCCCAGCGAGTGTGAAGTCCAGGCGCACCGCGGCCCCCTTACGGAACGGGTGTTCTGCGCGGGAGGAGCGATGCATCCGGATCGTGAAGGACGGTCCCCACTGCCGATTGTCCTGGATCAGCACACTGGTTGGCTGCGGGAAGCGGAACTCGAGAGATTCGCCGCGCGCTGTGCGGATCTGCAGCTTCCGAACCGGCCCGTTGAAGAGCGAAATGGAGTCGAAATCGGCCGGGAATTCCCCGGCGTGCTCGTCCGCTTTCCAGGTCCCGCCCGCCAGGGCCTCGATTGTGAACTCGGCCGCCACGTGGAGCGAGTTGAGCACCATGTCGTGCTCGGGCGTGAACACGTAGGCAGCCTGCATGGCGTCCCCCTCAGCCACCACGGTCGCCCGGCCGCGGACCACGCCCCCGTCGGGCGCCACCAGGCGGATGGCCCGTCCCGGTTCCGCGCCGCCCTGCGAGCCATCAGCCGTGGCCTGCGCCGCCCGCCACTGCGTATCGAACAGGCCGGCCGCCAGTTCACAGATCACCGTGTTCCCGCGCGCCACCTGCACGCGCCCATCGCGGCCCAGCATCGCTCTGATCGGCTCGCCGCCCCAGACGGCTGAGACCGCCGTGGACAGCAACAGGAGAACCAGGTGGATCGTCGTGCGTTGCATCTCCGTCGTCCCTCCCCGTGTTCGTGAACCGTTTGACAACTGGTTCTGGGATTATCACGTCGATTCGCGGGCTGTTGCGAACCAGCCGGTTGTGGCCCGCACCTCCGCATCGCCCCTCTTTGTCACCGCATGGTGGACTTGCCCATCAGGCGCCGCAGCAACCCCAGCTGACCGGCATGCATCATCTCGTGCATCGCACAGAAGTACAGGCTTCCCAGTTTGGTGGGGGACACGGCGTACGGCATGTCAACCGGTTCGCTGAAGACAGCGTCACTGTACGTCGGCAGTGCTTCTATCGCCCGACGATGCACGCCGTGCAGCACCTCACGGATCTCGGCCGGCGACGGATTGCTGGCGGGATCCGGATCGGGCGTGGTGCCTTTGCTGAACTTCTTGCGGAAGACGCTGGACATCAACTCCATGTCTTCCGGCTGGCGGCCGCGCATCCGGAACAGACACAGGCCGTACTGTGCCATCGCCAGGTGTCCCACCTGCCACGCGACATGCGTAATCTGCCCCGGTGGCTGCCAGAACCACTGCACGTCGTCGATGTCCTCCAGCAAGCTCAGGGTGTATTCCCGCGCAAACTGAATGTGTTGGCGGGCCAACTCCAAACGCGTGTCAGCCATCCCCAGTTCTCCACATGCTCGCCTGCCGCCACGATTCTCGATCTGCATTGTCAGGTTACTGTGCAGGCCGAACTGTCGCAACCTGCGTGCAGGCGCCACCTGGTCGGCACCGGCGGCCACTGGTCCCACCGGCCCCGGAACGGCGTCGACCGCGTCGTGAAGCTGGGCGAAATGCGTGGCCCATCGGCCGAATACGACCGCCCGGCAATCCACATACCGGCTTGTTGCCGAAGGCGGGACCGGGGATGATTGAAGTGCGGCTGTCGCCCCGGCGGAGACGAACCCGAACCGATAACACGTGTTGGAATCTCATGCCTGATTCGCTCTGGAAGATATCCGGTGGCTGCGTCTATGACCCCCTTCACGGCGTGGACGGGGAGGTGCGCGATCTGTGGATCGAGGGCGGGAAGATCGTGGCGCCGCCGGCAGACCCCGGAGTGCGTCCGGCCCGGACGCTGGACGCCTCCGGACTGGTGATCATGCCGGGCGGCGTCGACATGCACTGCCACATCGCCGGACCCAAAGTGAACATGGCGCGCAAGATGCGTCCCGAGGACCGGCGGCTGGCGCCGGTGGTTCGCCGGACCGGAACGACGCACAGCGGCACGACCGGGAGTGTGCCGAGCACACTGGTCACCGGCTACAAGTACGCGGGACTGGGCTACACCGCGGCTTTTGACGCCGCCGTACCGCCTCTTTCGGCGCGGCACGCCCACGAGGAATTCGAGGACACTCCCTGCATCGACAAGGGGATCTACGTCCTCATGGGCAACAATCACTACATCCTGCAGGCGCTGCACGACAACCGCCCGGACAGCGTCCGGTCCTTCGTGGCTTGGCTGTTGGGGGCCACCAAGGGCTATGCGGTCAAGCTGGTGAACCCTGGCGGTGTCGAAGTCTGGAAGCACCACGCGGCCGGGAACGTGAACGGCATTGACCAACTGATCGACGCGTTTGACGTGACGCCGCGACAGATCATCCGCGGCCTGGCCGCCGCCGTCGACGAGCTCCGCCTGCCCCACTCCGTGCACATCCACTGCAACAATCTGGGACTGCCCGGCAACTGGTCTACCACACTCGAGACCCTCAAGGCGCTTGAGGGGCACCGTGGCCACCTCACACACGTCCAGTTTCACAGCTACGGAGGGGGAAACGAGGACGAAACGACGTTCTGCTCGAAAGTCGTGCCGCTGGCCGAGTATGTCAACGCGCATGAGAACATCACGGTGGATGTGGGACAGGTCCTGTTCGGCGAGACCACCAGCATGACGGGCGACGGACCGTTGGGGTACTACCTGCACAAGGTCTACGGAACCAAGTGGTTCAGCGTCGACACGGAAATGGAGTCCGGTTGCGGTATTGTCCCGATCGTATACCGCGACAAGAGCCTGATTCATTCGATTCAGTGGGCCATCGGCCTGGAGTGGTTCCTGCTGATGCAGGACCCGTGGCGCGTGGTGATGAGTACGGACCATCCGAACGGCGCGTCCTTCATGCTGTACCCGCGCATCATCCGCATGCTGATGGACCGCACCTATCGGCAGGATGCGTTGAAGAGCACTCATCCCGCCTTGCGGCAGCGTTCCACCCTCATGGATCTCGATCGGGAGTATACGCTCCGCGACATCTGTATCATCACCCGAGCGGGCCCGGCCAAGATCCTGGGCCTGAAGAACAAAGGACACCTGGCCCCGGGCGCCGATGCTGACATCACCATCTACACCCCTCACGACGACAAGGAAGTGATGTTCCAGCTGCCCCGCTATGTGATCAAGAACGGCCAGCTACTGGTGGAAGACTGCGAGTTACGGGAAACGTGCAGCGGCAAGACGCTGCATGTCGCGCCCGAGTACGACCCGGCCTGCGAAGCCGACATCGCGGAGTGGTTTGAGAAGTACTACTCAGTGCGGTTCCGCAACTACCCGGTGTCCGACACGTATCTGCAGGAGTCCGAGGTGGTAGAGTGCGGGTGAGTCCAGCGCGGCTCGATCGTGGCGGGCGCGCATCTGCCCCGCGTCAAAGGGCTGTGCCAGGCCAGGCAGGCAACTCGGCGCGGCGCAGGGCAAGCGTGTAATCCTCGGGGCGATTGATGTTCAAGAGACTCAAGAGCTCCGGGTCGACGTCACGCAACGCCTGGATGTCGACGCGCCGCGTCGACACACAGCCGTAGAACGCGATCATCCGCCGTTCCCCTTGCGCCAGGAGAGCGGCGATGGTCGCGACCAGCCGCGTGCGATAGACAGCCGCCAGCGGATGATGCAAGGCACCGTCGGTGGGTACGACCACCTCGTGGTCGCCCAGCAGCTGGGCCATCCGCTGCACGAACTCCGGGCGCAAAAACGGGACGTCGCAGGCCGTAACGTAGGCGGCCTCCACACGCGAGCCGAGCCCCGCGAGCCCACAGCACAAGCCCTCCAGTGGCCCGCGTCCGGCGGCGCGGTCGCGGATCACAGACACTTCCGGCGGGAGCGGCGGAAGCGGCTGGCCGACGGCCGCCACCACCACGCACGGCTCGACGCCCCCCCCGAGCAGCCGCACCACGCGCTGCAACAGCACCTCCTCGCCGAACGGGAGCGTCGCCTTACAGCGTCCCATCCGGCGACTTTGTCCGCCACAGAGCACGATGCCGCCCACCACCATCCCCGACCCTCACGCTGTCTGCCCGCTATCTGCCCGGTGCCGGCGAAGCCTCAGTCGCCTATACCCGACTGTGCCGGATGTCGGGCTGGGGCTTCGGCGTCCAGCACGGTCTCGGCCTCCAGCCGGATGCGGTCCAGTTTCCACACCATGTCCGGATAGGGTTTATCCGCGGCGGCGTTCAATTGAGCCAGGCGGGAGCGGGCGAGGTCGAGCGTGGCGAGCGCGTCGGCCGGCCGGCCTTGTGCCGGGCCATGGCGAGAAAGAATGCCGCTTCTGTGCCGAGGAATTCGTCGAAGGCATTCTGCCAGTCTGCCGTGGCACGCACGGCGTGTTCGAGGTAACCCTGCGCCGCCACGAAATCACCCAGGCGATAGCACACGGCGCCGCCGGCCAGGTACATCGGCACCAGAGGATGCTGCTGGATCGTGGCGTCAACCAGCGTGCGGATCTGAGGGGGATAAGCCTGGAAATCCGGCGACTCGGCACAGGTCAAGGCCACGGACCCGGCAGGCAGTGGCATGAGCTTCGTTTGCAGAAGTCGCTGACAAGTACTCCGGTAGACGTCCACTTGTCCCGCCATGTAATGGAGCTCGGCCAGGGACCGCCAGTTGGCCGCGCCGGTGGTGCCGCGTGCCAGTTCACCCTGTATCTCGATCGCGCGCGGCAGGTCATTGAGTGCCAGCAGCGCCTCGAAGCACTTTCGCTTGATGAACTGATCGCGCGGCTTCATGTAGCTCGCGGTGAGCAGGCTCTCCAATCCTTGCTCGGTCTGTCCCGCGTAGAGGCAGACATTGCCCCAATGGGCATGTGCCACAGCATGGTCCGGATTGCGGCGCAGGAAATCTTCGGCAAACCGACGATCTGCGTCGGTGGTGCCGCGGCGGCGAATGGCGTTGGCAAACCACGACCACATCTGCGTTTCGCCGGCCGGATCCAGTTGCAGGCTCGCCTCGAAATCGGCGATCGCCGCCTCCGTCTGCCCGGCCTTCGCGTAGAGGCAACCGCGGACCTGCAGCGGCACGGCGTCATGGGGCGCCAGCTGGATGGCCTGAGCCACGTCGCTCACCGCGTCGTCGAACTGACCGAGATAGCCGCGTGCCGCTGCGCGATGGGTCCAGTAGGCGGCACAATCCTGTTGCAGACGAATGGCGTGCGATAACGTGGCAATCGCCTCGTCATACTCACCCCGATACAGACGCAGCGATCCGATATGACCCAGGATCCAATGCGTGTCGGGCGCCAGCTCGAACGCGTGCTGCAGGTCGTCAACGGCGCCAGCCGTGTCATTGCTGCGCGTCTTGTGCACGGCCTCTACCACCCACAACCACACTGCGTCCGGATGCGTCTCGAGCTGCTTCTGCACAACTTGCCGCTTCAGGTTGAACAAGCCGAGTGTCGCGGGATCGGTCAGCAGTGAATAACGGAACAACTCGCCGTAATCGGCGGCCACTGCGTCCCAGCGCTCGAGTGTCCGCCCCACCACCGCACGGCTGTAGAGCGTGGGCAGATCGCGGCGCAGTGTCAGGGCGGACGTCAGGTCTTCGTAAGCCAGAGTGAACTGGCCGAAATCGCGGTAGCACGCAGCACGGTCCACCCAGATACGATCGTTGGTCGGGTCCAGCTGCAGCGCTTTCGTCAGATGGGCGATCGCCTCTTGGTGGCGTCCGGCGCCTGTCAGCCGGACACCCTCACTCGCCTCGCGCTGCGCCTGCAAGGCCGGCGGGTCCGGCCGCGGCGCGTAGAACGCGACCAGCGCGAGCAGGACCGTCACCGTCGCGGCCGACAGGGCCGCGGCGATCAGGGACCGGCGATGGCGCCGGACGTACGCCTGGCTGATGCGTGCCCAGGACGGACGCTTGGCTAACACCGGCTCGTCGTTCAGATACCGCTGCAGGTCGTCCGCCATGTGCCGGGCCGAGGCGTATCGCGCGGCAGGATCCTTGGCCATCGCCTTGAGCACAATCGTCTCCAGATCCACGGGGATCGACCGGTTGATCCGTCGCGGCCGCCGCGGCTCGTACTGGTCGATCTGCCGCATGATCTCTTCGTAGGTCCGGCCGCCAATCGCAGGCTGCAGGGTGAGCAACTCGTAGAGCGTCACCCCCAACGAATAAATGTCGGATCGATGGTCTACCGCCACGCTCTGCGGTCGCGTCTGTTCCGGACTCATGTACCGCGCTGTGCCCACCACGTCACCCGTGATCGTCAACTCCTCATCGCCGGGGAACTGCGCGACCCCGAAATCCGTGATCCACAGGTGACCAGATGGTTCCACCAGCAGGTTGCTCGGCTTGATATCGCGGTGGATCACCTGGTGTTGATGCGCGTGTTCCAGCCCCCTGGCCGCCTGGATCCCGAGCTCCGCCACGTAACGAAGGAACCGCCGCGTCGGCCGGGAACCGCCCGTGGAACGCGACCCGTCCGCTCCCGACTCGCTTGGCCGATCGCACGCTCCCGCGCCGTCAGCCGGCCATTCGCAGCCCGGCAACTGGTCCGCACGACAGGTGGTCGCTTGGCTGTCTCCGCCGGCCAGCGGCTGCGCCAGGCAGCTCCCGTCTCCCCGGGCGGTCTGGCGCATTTCCGCGATGATCTCGGCCAGCGTCCGCCCGTCCAGGTACTGCATGGCGAAGTAGTGCACACCCTGCTGGCAGCCGATCGTGTAGACAGGGACGATGTTCTGGTGATGCAGCCGTGCAGCGGCCTGCGCTTCGTTCTGGAAACGCCGGAGCCGGTGATCGTCCCAGGCGGCCGAGAGGGGCAGCATCTTGACGGCCACCCTGCGCCGCAGTGAAACCTGTTCCGCCTCAAAGACGATCCCCATGCCGCCATGCCCGATCTGCCGGACAATGTGATAGTCTCCCAGTCGCCGGGCGGGCGGCAGCAGCGACTCGGCCGACGCGGTGTCCGGCGATTGCGCGACGGATTCCGCCCCATTGTGCAGAACATGCAGCGCCGGAATGAGCTGCCGGATAGACAACTCGAGCTCCGGATGGGCGACCACCAGGCTCTCGACATCCGGCTCTCGGCCCTGCTCAAGATGGTGCTTGATCTCCTCCGCAATCTCGCCGAAGAGCATGTATCGCCGGTCAGCGTCAGGCACGGACACGAAGGCGGTTCCATCTCCGGAACGACTGTCAGTCGAATCGCTCATGGCAGTTCCCGGCCGCGCGGGAAGCCTCCAGGAAACTCACAGACAAACAAGATCACCTGTGCGAAAAATCAATATAGAGGATGCCGGGGCCGCTCGCAAAAATTCCGCCCCCGACCGCATAATCACCAGCCAGTTGGCTCCGACGCGAGATGACACGCGCAACAGAGCGATCCCCCCGGTAGGGATACCTCGCGGACCGGATGCCGTTACCGCCACGCACGATGCCGCGCGCAATCCAGTATACTGGACGATCGCCACAACGAATCTATTCTATCTGGCTGCTCGACCGGCCGTTGGTCCGCAGAGCCCTGCTCGACACAAGGACATTGTCGCATGACCCTGCATCTCGAACTTGTCAGCAGCACGCCCATTCCATTGGAGGTGGAGGGTATCCTGCCGGAAACGGTGCGCGGTCAATCCGTCCGCGATATCGAGAAACTCACCATCTTCCACGGCAATCGCCAGGTGCCGCTGGCCGAGTTCTTTCGCGTCACGGGAACCTGCGACGACGAGTGCCTGCAGTGGGAAGGGAACCTGGCAGGCGTGCATTGGCTCGGTGCGGGCATGGCGTGCGGTACGCTGCGCATTGAGGGCCCGGCCGGCCGGCACGTAGGCAGCCGGATGCGGGGGGGGCGGATCGACGTGGCGGGCGACGTCAGCGATTGGCTCGGCGGCGAAATGCTGGGGGGTGAGATCCACGTGCGGGGCAGCGCTGGACACCTCGTGGGTTCCGCCTATCGTGGCAGTGCACGTGGCATGACCGGCGGCACAATCCTGGTGTACGGAAATGTCGGTACGGAGATTGGCCACGGCATGCGACGTGGCTTGATTGCCGTCGCGGGCAGTGCGGAGGACCTGGTGGGATTCAATATGCTTGCCGGCAGCATCTTCGTGTTTGGCCGGAGCGGCATCCGGCACGGCGCGGGCATGCGCCGCGGCACGATCGGGCTGCTGGGACCGGAACGCGTGACGGTGCTCCCCACATTCCGCCGTGCGTGCCACGGGCGCCTCGAAATGCTGCGACTCATCGATCGGCTACTGGAGCGCCACAACTTTCCCGCACCAATCCAGATGGGCGACACGACGATCGCGCTGCACCATGGCGACCTGCTCGAAGGAGGGCGGGGGGAGATCCTGGTGCGGGGGGAGTGAGGGGGGGAGTTTTCAGTTTTCAGTGTTCGGTGTTCAGTGTTCAGTATTCAGTGTTCAGTATTCAGTGTTCCGAGGAGGCGGGCAGGTGGTTGGGGGTGGGGCGTGTATCGCTCATTTGAGGAGCTGGAGGTTTGGAGGCGAGCGTGTCAACTCGCTGTTCAATTGCACGAGGTGATGCGGACGAGTCGCGAGTTTGCGCTGCGGGACCAGATGCACCGGGCGGCGGTGTCGATCGCGTCGAATATTGCGGAAGGAGCCGAGCGTGGCGGGCGAGATTTCGCGCGTTTCCTGCGGGTGGCCCGCGGATCCGCAGCGGAACTCCGTACGCAATGCTATATCAGCGCCAGAATCGGAGTGCTCACGCCCGAACAGGCGTCGCTGTTCGTACGCGAACTCAAAGAGATCTCCTGCATGCTCACCGGCCTGGCCCGCTCCCTCCCCCCACCAACCAAACACTGAAAACTGAAAACTGAAAACTGAAAACTGAAAACTGAAAACTGAAAACTCTCAACAACACCCCAACCGAACCAGCGCCGCACGGACGGTGGAGTCCTCCAGGATTCGGCGGAACACTTCGACCGCCGGCCGCTGTCTGCGTGAAACGGGCACGACGAAATCGTACTGTTCTTCGGTCACGGGCAGGAAGCACAGGCCCGGTTGCCGCGCCACGCTTTCCACGGCGAGTCCCCAGTCAGCGCGTCCTTGAGCCACAGCAGCGGCAACCGCGTTGTGGTTGCGCGGCTGGTGTGCATACCCGGCTGGGGTGGCACCCTGCAGCAACCGATCGATGAGGATCCGCGTGCCGCTGCCGCGGTTACGATTGACCATGACGCACTGCGGGTCCGCCAGGGCGTGGGCGATCGCGTCCTCCACAGACTGTCCTTCGAACCGCGGGTCGCCGGTGCGGAAGACAATCCCCTGCATGCGCCGGTAGCCCGGAATCAGTTCCAGGTCAGCCGTGACGAACGGCCGGTTATAGAGGCCTGACGCAGGCTCCAGCAGGTGGATACCGGCCAGATCACATTCTCCGCGGCGGGCGGCCTCCAGCCCGGCCGTCGATCCGACCGCGAGGAACTTCGTGTGCTGCTGATACATCTGCAGCTGGCCGAGCAGGTAGTCGAGTCCCAGGCAGTGGCTGCCGATCACCACCAGATCGGCCACCTGGAGTGTGGGGGCCAGGAGCCGCACCGATACGCGGTCTCCTTCGGCCACAATCTCCCGATGCCGATCGATCGTCACGAACCCGTCGGCCCGGCTGAACGAAGTCACGGAACCGGATCCTTTTCCCAGGGGATAGGCGGACAGTGCCAGGTCTTCGTCAGCGGGTTGCGGGGCGTGCACCAGGGACACGAGCAGGTATTCGGTGCGGCCGATCTCGGAGTTGACGCGCACGGCCATGCGGGCGGTGAGGTCGCGCGTCGGCTGCATGCTGCGTCCTCCGAGGCGGCGAATGACCGGGGCCACAAACTCGTGAAACGTGAAGATGGCCGAGGTGGGAAACCCGGGCAGCACGGCGACCGGCTTGCCGTGGTGCGACGCCAGGCAGACAGGTTTGCCGGGTTTCAGCGCGACGCCGTGCGCGACGATGCCGGGCTGCACGAGTTCCCGCACGATCTGGTAGGACACATCGCCGGCGCCCTTGCTTGTTCCGCCGGACAGCAGCAGCACATCACAATCCTGCAGGGCGGCGGCGAGAACCGCACGGAGCTGCGCCGGCTCATCACGCACGATCCCCAACGGCACGGGCACGGCGCCGAGTTCGCGCACGGCGTCGGCCAGGATCCGCGCGTTGGAGTCATACACGTGTGCGAGTTGCGGCGGTTCGCCAGGCGCGAGGATTTCGTCACCCGTGGAGAGGATGCCGACGCGGGGCTGCCGGAACACGGTCACCCGGGTCTTCCCGATCGCCGCGAGCACGCCGGTCTCGCGACTCGTCAACAGTTCACCGCGCCACAGTACCGTCTCCCCCGCCGCAATGTCGGTACCGGCGAAGGTGACCCCCGTCCCCGGCGTAATTGCGCGCCGCACACAGAGCAACTCGGCGCACATGTCCGTGTCTTCGATCATCACGACGCTGTCGGCGCCGCGCGGCAGCATGGCGCCGGTGGCGATGGACGCGGCCGTGCCGGCTGTCACTTCGCAGCGCGGCACCACCGCTGTGGAGATCGTCTCCGCGAGCAGGCGCAGCGCCCGGGGGCGCTCTTCGCTGGCTCCGTACGTGTCCGCCGCGCGGACGGCGAAGCCATCCACATTGGACCGGTCGAAGGACGGGACGTCGCCATCGGCCAAAACGTCCTGGGCCAGGACCCGACCCAGCGACTCGGCCACGTCGATGGTTTCCGTGCCGAGCGGTTCCAGGCGTAGGGCTGCGTGGAAGCGGCGTTCGGCTTCGTCGCGGTCGATGACATCCAGGAACTGCGTCTGTTTCTCAGGAATCATAGAGAAAGTACTCGACCTCCGTACCTTCCGCATACCCTTCACTGTCCTCTGGCACGACCACAAACCCGTCCGCGCGAGTTGTGGAGCTGAGGATGGACGCGCCGCCGATCGCCAGCGGTTCGATTTCGTCGTCCACGATTCGCACGCGCGCGTAGTCGACACGCCCCACCGCCGACACGAGTTTGCGCCGCAGTCTCTGGCGGCCGCAGCGATAGGGCCAAGCTTCCGCGCGGCCGCCGAGCAGGCGGATGGCGCGCCCGGCGAAGAAATCGTACGCGCAGAGACAGGAGACCGGATTGCCCGGCAGCAGGAAGACGAGGCGGGTCCCGATGCGTCCCAGGCCAGCCGGGCTGCTCGGCCGCATGGCCAGGCCGTGAAAGACCAGTTCCCCGTCGCGGGCCAGCAGACGCGGCGCGTGGTCTTCCTGGCCGACGCTCGAGCCCCCCGATACCAGAATCACGTCGGCGTCATCGCCCATCGCTGCCGCGATCTGCTGCGGCTCGTCCGGCACAATCCCCGCGTGGCGGACCAGGCCGCCGTCACGCTGGATCAGTGCGGCCAGCATCGGGCTGTTGGAGTCCACGATCTGCACACCCGCAGGCCGCGAACCGGGGGGCAGCAGTTCGTTGCCGGTGACCACGATCCGCACCCGCGGGGCACGAACCACCGGCACCGTACCGACACCGATCGAGGCGAGCACTCCCAAGTCCTGCGGGCGCAGCCGGCGGCCGCTTGCCAGCACGCGTGTGCCGGCGGTAATGTCCTCCCCGGGCACCGCTACGTGCTTTCCCGGCGCCACCTCCTGTGCGGCCAGGATGCTGGTCACCTGATCACGCACGTATTCCGCCGGCAGGACGGCGTCGGCGCCCGGGGGCAGCGGTGCGCCCGTCATGATCCGGACCGCCTGACCCGGTGCGACCGCCTGGCAGGCGGACCGGCCCGGCAGCGACTCCCCCAGCACCTGGAGCGGCACCTGGTTATAGGGCGAGGCTCCCGCGGTGTCGGCCGCCCGCAGCGCGTAGCCGTCCATCATGGCTCGCGTAAAGCCGGGAACATCCAGTTCGCTGGTCACCGCCGCGGCGAGGACCCGCCCGGCCGCCTCCGTGACCGGCACCTGTTCCGCCGGCAGCGGCAGCACGTGCGTCTGCAGCCACTGCCAGACGTCCGCAACTCGCGCGCGGTGCGCAAAGCCGCGCATCCGCACATCGTCAGGCCGCATTGGGTCAGCCGAGCTCATCTCGATCACGCATCTTCCGACACGATCTGTGCCAGGGGGGGCAAGCCGGACACGTATTTCCTCCAGCTGTTGAGCTGGTCACGCGTGAGGCTGTTCTCGCGCATGATTTCATGTTCCAGCACGGCATTCGTACCTGCCACTTTCACACGAATGCTCAGGCGTCCATTCTCCAGGTAACGGAACCGAACCTCAATCGGGGTCCCGGCCGGGAGCCCCGGCGGCAGATCGCGGACGGAACAGCGTCCAATCTGCGAACAATCGGCCGGCGCAGCGCTTTCCCCCTCCACGATCTGCACCAGAATAGACTTCTGTCCCGCCCTCCGCGTCCTGAAGATGCGTTTCGCCTCCGCCGGCAGCGGCGTATTGCGCGGTATCAGGATCGCGTTGCGCAATTCCTTGGTCTGGGGATCGTTGGCGACCACGCCCAGACTGTGTGAGTTGACGTTCCGGATCTGGAACCGGGGCGCGCGGCCGGCGTGTCGGGTGAGCAGGAGTCCGGCGTGCAGCGCCGCGCCGTGCGCCACCGCCTCGTCCGGCGAAACGCTCTGATCGGGTTCCTTGCCCGAGAGCTCTCTGAGCATCCGCACGACGGACGGCATGCGTGTGGAGCCGCCGACCAGCAGAATGCGGTCGATGTCGGACCACTCCAGCCCGGCCGCCTGCAGGGTCTGGCGCGTCGTAAACGCCGTGCGTTCCAGCAGGTCCAGCGTCAGCTCTTCAAACGTCTCGCGCGTGATCTCCAGCCGCGCTGTCTGGCCGCGGTACTCGCACGACAGCGTGGCCCGCTGGCGGGCCGACAACGTGCGTTTGGCTTCCTCGCACTCCCGCCAGAGCCGGCCTTCCACATTGGGGTCCTCCCGCGGATCCAGGCCATACTTGCGCACGAACTCCTCCGCCACACAATCCAGCAGACGCTGATCCCAGTCGCGGCCCCCCAGACGCACATCACCGTCGGTGGCCAGCGCCACGAACTCCCGCCCGCCAATCTGCATCACCGTCACATCGAACGTGCCCCCACCCAGGTCATAGACCAGTATGTTGCGGCGCTGTGCTCCGGCACCGGTCTCGGACAGGAACCCCTGCTGGTATCCGAAGGCGACGGCCGCGGCGGTGGGTTCGTTGATGATATCCAACACCTCGAAGCCGGCGATGTATCCGGCATCCTGGGTCGCTTTGCGGCGCACCTCGTCGAAGTAGGCCGGCACGGTGATCACCACCTTGTGGTACGCGCCCAGCTGCTTCTGCGTGTCCACGCGCAGCTTGTTGAGAATCCACCCTTCCAGCGCCTCCGGGGGATACTGGCGACCGCCCACGGCCTTGTGGAACATGCGCTGTCCCACATCGCGTTTGGAGCAATCGGCGATGCGTTCCATCTCGCTGCCCATGGCCTTCACCGCCTCCTTGCCCACGACCACCTCGTAGTCCTCGAGCAGCACCACACTGGGCGTGAGCATGTCCCCTTCAGCGTTGATGAGGGTCTGCGGACGCCCTGTGCTGTCCAGATATGCGGCGACAGAAAAGGTCGTGCCCAGGTCGATACCGACGGCACACTGTGACGACTGTTTCATAGCGATAGAGCATCCCGCTGCGCGCAGCGCGTGGCCAGTAGCGATCACCCGATGTGGAACAATCTCTCTACTCTACCAAGCCCCCCAGAAACCGACAACGAACCGGTGCCTGCCCGCCGGGCACGCGCCCCGCAGAGTCGGGTGTGGGGGCCCGCAGCCGTACACTGCAACGACTCTGACGATTGTGCCGACTGCCCGGGGCGCCGCCGCGCGCGGCGTGCGTCCGGCAGCGGCGGTCCACCAGAGTGCGCCGGCTGCCGCAGGTTTGCCGATTGGCTGGAGCGGGAGAGCTGCTCGAGCGCCGGTGATCTGTCGGCGTTGTGGGAACCGATGAAAAGCAGGCAACCGCCTGAGTCTGTTCCGGCCCTGCGCAGGGCGATCGAGAGGGAGGCCCGATGACGACCGATCTGATTCACGTCTCCTTGGCATGCGCGTTCTTCGTACTCTGCGCCGTAAGCTGCCACATCGCCGTGGTCAGCCGGCGGACGCGTGGTGACGGGCGCGCGTCGGACATGCCCCTATCAGGCAATTCGCTGTCAGGCAATATCGGGCAGCGTTGACCATTCCACGTCGGTGCGGGTGTGGAAGCGGCCGGCGAACTCGGCATAGTCCCGGCGGCCATCGATGATCGACACGGCCACCTGCGTGAGCGAGATCTGTTCGACTTCGTAGCACAGGATGAAGTCGCCGTCGTGGTTCTGGGCCACCGACGGCGTTTCGTTCAGCTGTTCGTAAAGAATCTTCAGCGGCTCGGCGTTGGTCGATCCGTTGGGCATCATGACCAGCAGCCGTTTCGCGCCGCCGCAGCGCAGCAGCCGCGGCTGAGCTGAGGCGAGCGAATCGGCCAGCGTCGCGGCATCGTTCTCCACCTGCTGGCCCTGCGAGAAGACCAGATCGGCCACGTCCATGGTTTTCATCAGATTGACCACGGTCGTCCGGGCGATAGCCCGGATAGTGGCCGGCAGCCTGTTGCGCGCCTCCCCTCCCTGGCCGAGCAGTTTGCGGAGTCCGCCCGCCTCTTTCAGGACGGTCGCTTGGATCTGCTGATCCAGGCGTTCGGTCAGTTCGCCGACCCCTTCCACCAGCACGTGTCCGACCGATTCCAGCAGATGGTCGGCACCCACTTCATCGTCGGTGACCAGAGAGTCGAAGGTGCGGGAGATGTCGAAGTGATCTGACAGGTGGCGGATCTCCCGCTCGAGATCGACCAGTTCGTCGCGGATCGCCGTCACCTGGCCGTTGGCCGCCTTCGCAATTTCCGCGACGCCGGCCACGACGCGGGTGTAGAGACGGTGTTTGCAGTACTGTTCCAGCAGCCCGGGCAGTTCATCGTCGGGCGACTTGTCGCGGCCGCGGGCGCGGGCGGCCGGCAGGGAGGCCAGCAGCCGTTCGACCTCCAGCAACTGCCCCTCGACACTCTCCTGCAGTTGCCGCACGCGTTCTTCCGTCGTCTTGCACAGTGCCCCCAGCCATTTCGCCAGCCACATGGCGCCACGGACCCGCGACGTTTCGTCGTCCACCAT
>DAISIS010000077.1:0-15704 GCA_036821925.1 Pirellulaceae bacterium | reverse complement strand
GGTCGTGGGCTCGCCCGCCGTACGCGGGGCGTTGGCTGCCCCAGGGTGGCGTCGCGAAGCGCGGCTCACCCGGGCTGGGTCCCAACGCAACGGTTCGGGCGATCGGCCTGTCACCACGCCAGGTCCACGGAGTATTCGCCGGACAGGTGCGCTCCAGGCTCCATGGTCGTTTGAGCGAATGAGCATTGGGAGAGAACGTGCAGCAAGGCTCTGTCACCCGCCATACAGCATCGGACGTGGATGTCTCCCTGGGCCTGGACACGAAGGCCGCGCCCGTCAGGGTCGGCCAGGGTCGTGTCGTATATATGGAACTTCACCGCACGGAAATCAGCCGTGCCCAGTTCGGTCTGGTCCTGGCTCCAGGGCCAATCCGGTCGAATGTGTTCCGGATCGGGCCGTCGCCCGGCATCGCGAAAAGCGCGGGCCGTGCCCTGGACGCGCAGCAGGCAGTCTTCTGGAAAGACGTCACCCCATTCGCTCCACCGGTTCCAACGCAGTTCATCGCACGCCGGCGCAAGCGTGAAGAGCAGGCCGGCCTCTCGGGTGGGCATCTCTTCACCGGTGTAGGCATAGTCGAAGCGGACCGTGCCCAGACCGTTGCGGTCGATGAGCCAGGTGGTTGAACCGGCCAGCGTGTCATAGCGTGTGCGGACCGTGATTTCGAGGCCTTGTGGCTTGCGTGTCACGGCCGCGCCGTCGAGCTGGCGGGTTGTATGATCGGGGAACACGGCGTAGGGTTTGGCGCCGGGACGCAGGTCGCCGAAATCGTAGCGGGTAAAATGCGGCGTGGGAAAACTGAGAACGGACGCTCTGTGCCGAGGGTCGCCGGGCACGAAATCACCAGTGTTTCTGTTGAACACCAACGCAAACCGCCGGCCTGTGATGATTGACAGCTCCGACACTTCCTGTGTTTCGGGCGCCTCGCCCGAAGGCTGCGGCCGGGTGACCGGCAGCGATTCGCCGAGCTGATCCTCCATGGCATTGACGAGGTTGCCGCGGGAATCGGTCACGCGCAGCGCGAATCGGTCGCCTGCGCACGTCCCTGTGGGGATGGGAATTCGCAGGTGGCCGGTCTGTTTCGGTGGCACGTCGGCTGTGACGACCCCGCAGTGATTGCCAAGCTGCCAGGAGAACGTCAAGTCGCTGAGATTCGTGAAGGCGTAGCGGTTTTCGACCGGTAGTTCGATCCAATCCTGGCCCGGAGTATAGTCGACGCTTCGAGAGGGCAACCAGACGGGCGAGTAGATCAGTTTGCAGAGCCACCATTCGGGTTTCGGACGCCGCCAGGCGTCGATGATCCCCCAGAAGCAGTTGGGATCACCCGCATGCGGACGGTCGGAGAAGAAGAAACCGTCGTCGACAAATGCCCAGATTGAACCGCCGATCACACGATCTGAATGCACAATGTGGCTCCATGCCCCCGGGACGATTCCGCTCCACAGGATCGCCGGCTTCGTATACTCTTCGGCCTGACGTCGGGCCCACAACGACTGCGGATTGCTGTGCCCCCAGCCATACATTTCCAGCAGACCGGGATTGATGCGCACGTCTGTGACCTGGTGACAGTTGGTGAAGTTGAATTCGCCGAGATAGAGCGGTCGCGGATCGTGCTGGGCGAGTTGGTCGTAGGGCATCGCAGGGTAATGGTCGACAAGGATATCGCAAGACCGTGCCGCGATGGACTTGTTGGGGTCCCAACCGTTGAACAGAACCGGCCGTTGTGGATCGAGTTGTTTGACCATATCTCGGGAGATTTCAAAGCAGCGCAGGAAGGCCGACTCGTTGGCCAGTGACCACAAGATCACGCTGGGATGGGACTGGTAGCAGTCGATCATCGCCGAGGTGGAAGTCAGAATCGACGCCAGTTGTGCCGGTTCGTCATGCATCATGAGCCAGTTGTTGGACCAGCGCACCCAGCACAGCGGCGCTTCAACCTCCAGATACATGCCATAGCGGTCCGCCGCCTCGACCAGTTCGCGAGTGGGCGGATAGTGGGACGTCCGGAACAGGTTCAAATTGGCGGCCTTGGCCAAGCGGACGTCTCGCTCTGCTTCGTGCATCGTGTCGGCGCGGCCTGCCAGCGGATTGACTTCGTGGTGGCAGGCCCCTGCCAGTTTGACGGGCACGCCGTTGACGAGAAACTGGCTCCCGCGGATTTCGATCTTGCGGAATCCCATGTGGCGTGCGATGCACTCCAGAACCGTGTCGTCCTGTTGCAACTGCAAAGTGAGCTGGTAGAGATGGGGCGTTTCATCGGTCCATTTGAGCGGATGCGGGACGGGGGCCGTCCAGTCCACAGTGTGTGTGCCGGGGGGGATTGCTCCCACGTCGAGACGCGGCGCGGCAAGTGGCACGCGCTGGCCATCTGGCGCTGTGAGCGCAGCAACCACCGTCAGCCCGGCCGCGGATTCGTGCCCCCCGTTATCCAAAGTGATCCGGGCCTGCAACACGCCGTCGCGATAAGTGGCATCGAGCTCGGCCGACAAGTGCAGGGCGCGGACATGCACGTTGGGTAACGCGTACAGGGAGACGGCCCGGTCGATGCCACCCAGGCTATGGCCCGCGTAGCGGGAGGCGTGGGACAGCCGTTCCGAGAGTGTGTCGACCGTCATCTCGAGATCAAGTCGATTGAGTTCGTCCGTGCGGATCCACGGAGTGACCTCCCATTCCACAGGCGTGTAGAGGTTCTCGCTCCGACCCACCGGATGGCCGTTGATCCAATAGTGCGTGCCGCCGTGGATCGCATCGAAACGCAGGAAGACGCGGTAGTTCGCCCACGCGCGCGGCACGGTGAACCCGCGGGCCACGGCGACCGTCTGTTCCAGGGGCAGATCGAAACCTTGCTGCCGCCACTGACCCGGTACGCGGAAATCCTTCCAGTCCGGCGCCGCCAGCGGCGTCGATCGGAGTTCAGACCGAGCTTGGGGGGCCAGTTTCCAGGTCCCATCCAGCGATAGCCTGTGCTCGCTCAAGGCGGCGACCTTGACGGGCACCGGCCGGTAGCGGACTGGATCAAAGGCCAACTCGGGAGCGGGGATACGATAGCTGGCCGAACGTTGACCCACATGGGCGTCAATCTGCAGGTCGGCGCCGGCATACGCAGCGCCCAGGACGCCCTTCGCGAGCTTGAACCAACCTGCTGCCTGCGAGGTCGCTGTGGCCAGGGGCGTGTTCTGCCCATCGCGGCGCAGTTCCACGATGGCGCCTGCGACGGGGTTGTAAGCGCGATCGAGCAGTTGCCCCGTCACCTCCGACGAAAACAGTCCCGACACGCGCGTAATGTGCAGCGGATCTCCGTCGTGCGGCGGGGCATTCGCCCAGAGTTCGACGACCGACACGACGACATTCTGAGCCCCGTCTCTCTGCCACCGAAGGGCCAGTTTGCCGTGCGCGACGGCCGACGGAGGCACAGGCACGAGCACACGAACCGATGTCAAGCATGGCAGGGGAAACGGTCCGTGCAAGGGAACGCCGTCGCACCAAAGACTCTGGATGCGTTTGTCGTCGTCGCTCGCATACGTGACGGCCACCACGTAAGCGAGTGACGGGTCGAGATCCTCGTATGAGACGGCGACCGTGTTGCTGCCGACTACAACGGATCTGGCCTGCAGATTCTCGTCCGGCTGGCAATCGGGGAACTGGAAGATATAGAACGAGGCGTCGGTCATGTCGACGTGCGGCTGACGTCCGGCGAAACCGCAGTCGTCATAGGCCTGCAGATGGAAGCTAGGCGGGATGGCATCGAGGAAGTCGCTTCTCTTTTCTTCCGCAGCCGTCAGGTGCGGTTCATCGGCCGTGACAATGCACGACAGGAGAGTCCAGCAGACTGCCGCCAGGCATCCCAGCAGGTGTGCTGCAGGCGGCCGCGTCCGGCCCATGGTCATCTGTACGTGCCGAGTGCGTGTCTTCATAGTGCGTGTCTCTCCCCTTCTGATTAGGGCATTGTGGGCTGGCGCCACTGAATCTCCGCAAAACCACCCGAGGCGTCAACCAGGCTGCAGTTCTTCCGGGGCTCGTTGCGCCGCTGGGGGATCGATGGGTGCTGTCGTGTCAGGTCCGTGTTGGAGCGGGCGAAAGCAGGCTGGAAGAGACCCCAAAACTACGCCGGGCAAACACGCGGTGGCGTCTGGCCGCTGGCATTCGGCTGCTGGCCCGGCTGACGTTCAGCCGGCCGTGCAGTACTATGCAGGAATCTGACTGGGACGCTGCTGGGCTGGGCGGCAGTACTTGAATAAAGGGCACAAACGCGCAATGAATGGCAAAGAGCGGCTGCAGCGGACGCTCCGTTGTGAAGTGGCAGATCGGGTGCCGTGGGTTCCGTTCGTCGGCTGCCACGGCGGCGCACTGCTCGGGGCGACGGCCGCGGATTATCTGCGTTGTGAAGCAAGTCTGGTACGCGGAGTGGAAGCCGCCATCGATCGCTATCATCCGGACGGCATCCCCGTCGCTTTTGACCTGCAGCTGGAGGCCGAGGTGTTGGGGTGCGAGTTGTCCTGGGCGGACCAGACGCCCCCCGCGGTGCGCAGCCATCCGCTGAGCAACGGCAGCAGGCTGGAAGACCTGCGTGTGCCGACTCCGGCATGTGGCCGCATCAAGACGGTGCTGGCGGCGGCGCGCCGTCTGACCCAGACGCACGAGGACGTCGCCTTCTACGGCCTGGTGACGGGACCGTTCACGCTCGCGCTGCACCTGCTGGGCACCGACATTTTCATGCAGATGTTTGACGCGCCGGACTACGTGGGGCGGGTCATGGCGTTCTGCCGCGACGTGGGGATCGCGATGAGCGGCTACTATCTGGACGCCGGCTGCTCGATCGTCGCCATGGTCGACCCGATGACCAGCCAGATTGGCGCCGACCAGTTCCGCGAGTTCGTCACCCCCTACGCGACGCCGGTCTTCGCCGCGATCCGGCAACGTGGCGGGTTGAGTTCCTTCTTTGTCTGCGGTCACGCCCAGCGGAATGTCGAAGCGATGTGCGACTGCCGGCCTGACAACGTCTCGGTCGATGAGAACATTCCGCTGCACTATGTGCGCGACGTGTGCCTGCCTCAGGGGATCAGTTTTGGCGGCAATCTTCAGCTGACCAGCGTCCTGCTGCTGGGCAAGCCGATCGATGCTCAGCGCAACGCGATCGCCTGCCTGCAGGCGAGTGGCGAGCGGGGGTATGTGCTGGCCCCCGGCTGCGACCTGCCCTACGACACGCCCCCCGAGAATCTCGAGGCGGTCGCGCAGATCGTCCTGGACCCGTACCAGCGCGACGTCGTCAAGGCGATCGCCGTCGCGCCGTCTGAGGTCGATCGACTCGACATGCGCGAGTACGGCCAGGCCGACAAGGTGATCGTCGACATCATCACGCTGGACTCGGAAGCGTGTGCTCCCTGCCAGTACATGGTCGATGCCGTGCAGAAGGTGGCTCCGGAATTCGAGGGGATCGTGGTATGGCGCGAGCACAAGATCAGGCATCCCCAGTCGCTGGTGTTCATGACCTCGCTGATGGTGCGCAACGTGCCGACGATCTGTATCGACGGTGAGATCCGTTTCGTTTCGCGGATTCCGCCGCGCGATCAGCTGGTGGCGGCCATCCAGGAGCGGATCAACGAGAAATTCCGGATGAAGATTGCCCGCCGCAAGGCGTCGCTCTATGTGCTGGGCGATGGCGGAGCGGAGTGCCAGGAGGTGCTGGAGCGCTGCGAACGTGCCATTGCTGAACTCGGCGCAGACGCCCACGTGAGCCTCGTCACCGACGCCGCCACCGTCGCTTCGTACGGCGTTGCCCCCGTGCAGACACCGGCTGTGGTCATGGCCCGCTACGTGCTCAAGTCCACGCGGCGGCTGCCCGAGGTGCCCATCATCAAGGAATGGCTCAAGGAAGTGAGTTGACTTCATGGCGATCCCTGTGACACTGCTGACCGGGTTTCTCGGGGCGGGCAAGACGACACTGCTCAACCACCTGCTGTCATCGCCGGAGTGGGACGCTCGCCGCCCGGCGCTGGTGATCAACGAGTTTGGTGCGCTGGGGGTCGACGGCCGGCTGGTGCGAGCGGGCGCGTGGCCGCAGTACGAAATCAACTCCGGCAGCGTGTTCTGTGTGTGCACTCAGGCCCAGGTCCTCACCGCCCTGTCGCAGATTGCCGGCTTGCGGCAGGCCGATTCCGTCCTGATCGAGGCGACCGGCGTAGCCGAGACCGGTGATTTGGAGTCCTATTTCGAGCAACCGGGGTTGGCGGGACAGTTCGAAATACGCGCCAATGTCTGCCTGGTGGATGCCGCCAGTTTCACCAAGGTGGCGGCGTATCTGCAGGCGGCCCGCAGTCAGGTGCTCGCCGCAGACGGTCTGGTGGTCAACAAGGCGGATCTGGTGACGGAGCGGGAACTGGCGCGACTCCGCACGGTTCTGGCGGGGATGAATCCGCGGGCTCCCCAGTGTGTTGTGGTGCAGGGTGCTGTGCCCGGGGCGTTTCTCGACAGCCTGTCGCACTGCCGGGTCGACCAGAGGATCACCGCAGCGCCCGACGCCATCGTCGCCGCGACGATCCGCAGTGACGTGCCGTTGGATCGCGAACAGTTCGCGCAGGCGATTGAGCGGCTGGGGCCGCGACTGCTGCGTCTGAAGGGGAATATCGACTTCGGGGATGGGCCACGTTTCGTGGAACTGCAGGGCGACGACATCGTCGAAAGACCGCCCTGCCCCGGCCTCGGCTCCCCCACGACGTTTGCGGTGATCGGCTGGACGACCAGCCGCGAGGAACTGATCGACGTCTTTTCTGGAGATCCTCCGCCGGCGGCCGCCGGAACGCAGCGGGCGACGCCTGCCGCATGTTCTGCCCTGCAGATCCAGGCTAGAATTGCGGCGAGCGGGAACTAGGGGAGGCAGTGCGCAGCGGAGACGCGCGCCGTGTCTCGGTGAGCATTGGCAGGGGCGGAAAGGAACAACATGAACATCACCCGTAGAGCATTTCTGACGCACACGACAGCGGCGCTGGCGGGAACTACATTGTGGACTCAGGTCCAGGCCGCGGCGGCGGTCACCGCCGAAGCGCAGATCCGCGTGGGGACCTGTGTGAATGATCTGGCTCAGGCCCGCCAAGCCGGACTGGATGGTGTGGAAGTTGGCGTGGGGGACGCTGCCGACCGGCTGGCCATTGCCGACCCCCAGGTGCGCGCGCGGTACAAGGAACTGATGGAGCAGACGGGGCTGCCCATCTGCTCGCTCATGATGGGGCTGTTCAACGGGTACCCGCTGGCCAGCGATCCCCGGGCGTCAGCGTGGATCGAGCAGAGCATCGACGCGGCCCGCGACCTCGGCGCACGGGTCATCCTGTTGGCCTTTTTCAGCCGCGGCGATCTGCTGGACGCGAACGAACAGGTCAAGCAGGCCGACGTCGACGCCGCTGTGGAACGCATCAAGGCGGCAGCGCCGCGCGCGCAGGACGCTGGCGTGATTCTGGGCATCGAGAATTACCTCAACGGCGAACAGAACGAACGCATTCTGGACCGGATCAGCCACGAGTCGGTGCAGATCTACTACGACGTCTACAACACCGGCACGACGAAACGCCACGATGTGCCGGCGGACATCCGGCGGTTGCAGGGGCGCATCGCGCAGTTCCACTTCAAGAATGGCGACAAGTACCTCGACGACGAGCAGGCCAAGTTCGAGCCCATTGCGGCGACCATCCGGGAAATCGACTATCGGGGCTGGATTGTGCTGGAGACCTCCAGCCCGTCGCAGGACGCGGTCGCCGACGCCAAGAGGAACGGCGACTACGTCCGCAAGCTGTTCGCCTGATGGGAAGAACGGCCTGCGGTGAAGGCACACGGCACTGCAGTGAGTTGCGTTGCAGGCCAGCCACCTCGCCGGTAACGCCCTGCGCGGTTGTGCCGGTCGTGCCGGCTGGGCAAGATGAGCGCGGGCCGGCGCGGAGTCTGGCTTCCAGCCGGAAGAAATGGCGAATCTAGTTCAGTGCCACACGGTCACAGCGTAGCGTTCCGGCGGCTCGCGCCGCTCCAGGCTCCGGCTGGTGGTCGTGGTCGTTCCCGTTTCCGTGAGCGATGCGTCATGAGGGAGTAGCGGGCGTCATGGGTGGGGTGCGAACAGCACTGATGTCAGTGACCGTGATCATGGCCTGCCAGGCGGGATCTGCCGGTGCCGACACGAACGGCCACGCGAGCGGGCCGCACGCAGTGGCGGCCGCCGGCGCTGTCGAAAACGTCTCCCTCTTGGCCCGCTCTTCGCGCGCCGCACGCCCGGATGACGAGGCGTCGGAGGGAGCGGCCCGAGCATCGGTCGATGGACGCGAGGCGGCCGCGCCTCCGCACGGCCGAAGCTGGAGCATCGACTACCGGGTGCGCCGGATGGTGGACAGCGCCACGACCTACGAATTCGGCACGCCGTTGGACGAACCGGAACCGTTCGCGCCGCTGAGCCGGCTGTCGTTCTCGCTGGACTCGACCTGGCACGGTCTGCAGTTCGGACTGGCGCAGCCGAAGTGGCGTGTGCAGTGCGAGTGGCTGACGCCCATGCAGCAGCATATCGCCGGCGTGATGGCGGACTACGATTGGAATATCGACGAACCGGCAGACGATCCATCCCGGCTGGACAGTCTGACCCATTCTTTCCTGCGCTGGAACGACGGGCATATGGTCGATCTGGGCGGCGCGTTCAAGCTGGCCGATCGTCTGTGTGATCTTCCCATCGAGTTCTGGCCGATGGCCGGATTCCGGTTTCAAAAGTTCGACATGATGGCGTCTGACCTGGTCTATCTGGTTCCCGCAGATGGCCCCGATCCGAGCACTGCGGGTGTGGACGTCATTGCCTTCGACCAGCATTACTACGTCGGCTATTTCGGCGGCCAATGGGGCACGACGTGGCGCATCGGGCAGACGCCGCTGGCGATCAGGTTTCAGGGGGATGTCGGGCCGGTGGCGGGCCACAACGTGGACCACCATCTGCTGCGGGAAGGCGACCGCTACACGATCGAGAGGACCAGCGGTGGCGCGTGGCACATGGCGTTGGGCCTGGACGTGCCGCTCACGCGGCATCTGAACCTGGGATGCCAGGCCGACTACCTGGACATCCGCACCACCGGCCGCCATCGTCTGCTCAACGAACCGCTGGAGCAGGATCTGACCTGGACCAACGGCGTATTGGTGACGTCGCAGCAGGCCTCGCTTGCGGTGTACGTGCGGGCGAGCTTCTAACGCTGGAGCGCGCCCGACGCGGCGCACCGGCCGGGCGGGCCGGCGGCAGGCAGGCGGTACAGCGCGGGCATGCGCTTGCGGATCTGTGGGCCCGGGGGCAAACTGCGAGAAGCGTCATAGATCAGCGCGGCCGCATGTGGTACAAGAGACGGGAGTCTGCTGACGGTCCCGCCCGTCGGGCGGGTGTTACCACGCGCGCTTCCGGCCGGAGTTGACCATGAATCCAGATCCGCTGCGACGCTGTATCGTGTGCTGCTGCGTCGTCTTCGTTGCGCTCGCTGCCACGGGCCTGAGCCGCGCAGTCTGCGCTGAGCCGCAGACCCGGTTGCTCGTTCAGCTGCCCGCCTACTGTCCCACCCCGGACGGCATGGACATCGACGCCGAGGGCAATCTTGTGGTGGCCTGCCCGAACTTCGGTGATCCGTCCCAGAATGCCTGCCTGATCAAGATCGATCGCCAGCTTCGCGTGCGGAAGTGGTACACGTTCGAGCGGCTGGCGAGCACAGGGCGCGCCTGTCCGATGGGCATCGCGTTCGGTCCGGACGGCGACCTGTATGTGTGTGACAATCAGAACTGGCCGACCGGTAACGGCGCTCACGGCGAGATCAACGATGGTCGGATCCTGCGGTTGCATGTGACCGACGGTGCCATCGTCGGAACGACGGTGGTGGCGCAGGGAATCAGCCATCCGAACGGCATCCGCGTGCGCGACGGGAAGCTCTACGTTACGGTCTCGCTGTTGCCGAAGGTCGAGCGGGAGGACGGGCTGTTGACCAGTGCCGTGTATGTCTTTCCGGCCGACGGCCGGGAGATCACGGTCACCAACACGCTGGAGGACCCGCAGCTTCTGGTAGCGCTGGTGACACAGAACAAGCACTGCCAGTACGGTGCGGACGGGCTGGTTTTCGACCGTCACGGCAACTTGTTTGTGGGGAACTTCGGCGACGGCGCCTTGCACAAGATCACGTTCGACGCGGCGGGCAAGGTGTCTTCGGCCGCCGTCTTCGCGCGCACCGACCATGACTATGCGAGCGATCCGGAATCGCCCGGGTTTCTGGCCCAGGCTACGCGCGCGAAGATGCGCACGACCGATGGCATCGCGATCGACGGCCAGGATCACATCTACGTGGCAGACTTCTCGAACAACGCCGTCGCCAAAGTCACGCCTGGCGGCCGGATCTCGGTGCTGGCCCAGAACGGTGATACGGACGGCGCCGGCGGGCTGCTGGATCAGCCGGGCGAGCCGATTCTGTGGGAAGGCAAGCTGGTTGTCACGTGCTTCGACATGGTCACGGGCCCGGACAAGGTGAATACGGCGCATGACCGGCCGTTCACGATCGTGGTGCTGGACCCGCAATGAGCGTCTGTGACGCGGGGAGAGGTGGCCGATGCGTGCAGTGGTGGTTGTCGAACCGCATCAGGTGCAGCTGGTGGACTTGCCCACGCCGCAGGTGGGACCGTATCAGGCCCTGGTGCGGACCGAGGTGGCGTGCCTGTGCAACGCCACCGATGGCAAGCTGGTTGCGGGGCACTTTCCCGGTGTGGACCGCTACCCGCTGGTGCTCGGCCACGAATCGGCCGGCATCGTTGAAGCAGTCGGCGCGAAGGTCCGCAACTTCCGCGTGGGGGACCGCGTCATTGGCGGCCTGGTGTTTGATTTTGGCGATCCCCGCTATGCGTCGGGCTGGGGAGGATTCTGTGAGTACACGCTGGCCAACGACCACGATGCGATGGTCGCCGACGGTGTGGCCGACGCCGAGCACGGCTGGTTCGAGTGTTACGAGATCCAGCGCCGGGTGGATCCGGGCATCACGCCGGAAGCCGCCGTACTGCTCTGTACGTGGCGCGAAGTGTACGGCGGCCTGGGGGACTTCCAGCTGCAGTTGGGCAACGATCTGCTGATCTTCGGCGCCGGACCAGTCGGGCTGAGCTTCGTCAAGTTCGGCCGCTTGCTGGGCATGGGGTTCATCGGCGTGGTCGATCCTGTGCCGCGCAAACGCCAGCAGGCCGTCGCCATGGGTGCCGATGCAACGTATGCGCCGGATGCCGACCTGCAGGCCATCGTCAGCCAGCGCAGCAAGCCGTTTGATGCGGTGATCGATGCCGTCGGCGCGCCGGCCATTCTCAACGCGGCCCTGCCGCTGATCCGCATGGGTGGAACGATCGGCGCTTACGGCGTCATGGCAGACGAGACGATCACGATCAACAAGTCCAGAGGTCCCTACAATTTCAACTTGTTCGTGCATCAGTGGCCGACGCGACAGCGCGAGCAGGCGGCGCAACGCCCGCTCAGCCAGTGGATCCGGCAGGGACTGCTGAAGGCCGAGGAGTTCATCACGCACGAGTTTCCAGTGACGCGGATTGTCGAGGCACTCGACGCGGTGCGGAGCGGCGAAGTGATCAAGGCCCTGCTGCGTTACTGAGGCACCACCCATGTCCGACCGACTGCTGGCCATCGACATCGGCACACAGAGCGCCCGCGCCGCGGTGCTGACGGCAGACGGCGAGATCCTGGGCATCGCACAGATCGCTCACGAGGTCGACCGGCCGCACCCGTCGTGGGCGCAGCAGCGGGCGGAGCAGTGGTGGGAAGAGGTGTGCCAGGCGATTCGGCGCGTCTTGCACGAGACTGCGGTGCCGGCGGAGACCATTGCGGCGATCGGCACGTGTGGCCAGATGCACGGACCGGTGGGGGTCGACGAGGCGGGAAACGTCACGACCCCCTGGGTCCAGTTGTGGTGCGACAAACGCTGCCAGGAGCAGGTCAGCGCGGTGCGGGCGGAACGTGACGAGGCGGAACTGGCGGCGCGTGCCGGCAGCCCGCTCAATCCGGCCTGGACCGGACTGAAAGTGCGCTGGCACAAGGAGCACGAGCCGGAAGCGTACCGCCGCGCCCGGTGGTTCCTGGTGCCCAAGGACTTCATCAACTACCGGCTGACCGGCACCGCCGCAGGGGATCCGAGTGAAGCGTCCGGCTCGTTCCTCTGGGATTGCCGGCAGGAGGCGTATTCGCCGCAGCTGGCGGACGCCCTCGATGTGGACCTGGCGAAGTTCGCGCCGGTGCACCGCTCGCATGATGTGATCGGAGCGGTGACCCGCGCGGCTGCTGAGCGGACGGGACTGCGCGCAGACACGCCCGTGGTGGCCGGAGGGGGAGATTTTCCGGTGTCGATGCTGGGGTTCGGCATCGTGGGCACTGGCATTACGGCTGACGTGACCGGCACCAGCACGCTGCTGGCCACCCATACGCCCGAGCCGCTGGTTGATCCGACCATCCAGAACCTGCGCCACGTGGTCGACGGCTGGATCCCCTTCACCATCCTGGACTGCGGCGGGGTGAGCATGAAGTGGTGCCGGGATCTGATCCGCAGCGCAGCGGGACGCGACGTGGACTACGACGAGCTCATTGCCGCAGCGGAAGCCGTGCCGCCAGGCAGCGACGGGCTGCTGTTCTTCCCCTACATGTCGGGCGAGCGGCGGCGCGAGAACACCGCCGCGCGCGGCGGCTACTTCGGTTTGACCCTGAGTCACTGCGCGCCGCATTTCATTCGCGCGGTGATGGAAGGGGTCGCATTGGCAATGGGGAAAGATGTGCGCACGTTTCGCCAGCGCGGGCTGCGGGTTGACCGCATCTGCTCGGTGGGCGGCGGGACGCGGAACGCGTTGTGGAATCAGATCAAAGCCGACGTCCTGCAGTGCCCGCTGGAACTGTCAGAGGAACCGGAAGCGGGGCTAAAGGGCGCTGCACTGCTGGCCGCTGCCGGCGTCGGACTGATCGATGATCTGGCGACCGCGGCGCGGCGGCGCCGGGCCGCCGCAACTGCAGTGCAGCCGCAGGGCGCGGCGGCCGCCGCATACCAGGCAGCGCAGGAGGAATTCATCCGGATCTACAACCACATGCTCGGGTTCTGGCCACCCCTCACCGGCCGCCAAACGACATGTGCGACGAACGACTGACGAAGCCGGGCATGTCCGCCTCGGGCAGTTCCCCGATCTGCTGCTGGCCCGTCCGGATGGCCTGCAACATGGTCTGGTAGTCGGCCTCCTGGGTGTCGCGGAACAGCTCCACGGTCTGACCGGCGCCGATGGCGGCCTGCATGATCCGGTAGTCGGCCTGGATCGAGGACCAGCGTTCCACCAGTCCGCTGCGGCGTTCGGTCCAGCGCGGGGTGAGCAGTCGGCCGAAATCCTTCTCCGTCAGGCCGCGCCCGCCGGCGGACTGAGCCAGGTGCGCGGTCAGCGCCGGACTGTGCTCGGGCTGAGTCAGATCGAGCCAGCTCCATTTGCCGCCCCACGCATACCGCTCGTGGAGCTGGATGGGCCCATGGCACGATTCGCAACGCCGCTGGTACACCGGCAGGAAGCCTTGCGTGTACCAGTCGGCGATCTTCTGCGGTTCGTGATTGTCGCCCCAGCGGTCGCGATCGCCGCGCGAGCCCGGCCGCGCGCTGTAGTAAGTTGTGTAATAAGGCGCCATCGCGTCGATCCACTCGTACACGCGCCGCTTCTCCGCCGCGGATACCGCAGACTCGCAGTGCTCGGCTTCCAAGTAGTCCGGCAGCCGGCTGACGAGCGAACCAGTGGTCAGCGGCTGGTGGGCGGCGTAGATCCCGGGGAACATGTTGTTGAACTGCACGAGCGGCCAGTCGCTGGCCAATCCCAGGTACAGGTCGGTCGAGACCTGGGCCGACTGGCTGCGAACGACGAGATGGTCGTAGGACATGTTGAAGAAGCGGGTCAGGTTGCCGGTCAGGAGGAGGTCTCCGTCGGGCGCCGCACCGCTGTGGCAGCGCACGCAGTGCCGGTCCAGAATCGGCTGGACCACACGCACATAGTCGATCACGCCGGCGTTACCCCATTCGGGCAGCTCCAGCCGGCTGGGTCGGCGGCGCAGCGCGAGCGGGTGTGCGCCGTTCGGTTGTGTTGTGTCCCGGCTCTCGTGGCAGCCGACGCATCCCTGCATCTCGCCCGGCATGAGCTGGGTGCCGGACGTCATGCGGCGCAGCTCGCGCCCCTCGGCGTCGCACACCTGCAGGTAGATCTCCTTGCCCGCGGGGGCCTCGAAATAGGCCGACCCATCGGCTTCGACCGGCGCGTAACCCCAGCAGCGTTTTGCGTAATAGGTCGTCCCGCCACTCATCAGCGGGCCCTGGTCGTAGACGCGATGCCAAGTCGTGTCGACGGTCTTGGGGATCTGCTCCATGATGCGGATGGCAGCGACACGGCCGCGGGCGACAGCCGGTTCGAGCCCGATGTATACATCGGTCACGGCGAAGCAGCCCAACGCCACACGCTCCGACTCCGGCTGGCCGGGAGGTGCGGCCGGCACGTCAACATACCGGATGTCGGCTGGATGCGGCTCCGGAATGTGCGCCGGCACAGGGCGGGGACGCACCGGCAGTGGGTAGAAACAGCTGGTCGCCGGGTCGTCATACACCAGCGTGCGGTTGTCCATCTCGTCCAGCAGGCAGATCCGGAACCGCTGCACCCCGCCGCCACCGTACGAGACCAGGAACTGGCTCTCGCTGACCGGGCAGGGATCGCGATAGGCCCAGAATGGATTCAGGTCCTCGATGTTGGGGAACTCTTCCGTGATCCAGCGGAAGCCCGCATCCCGCGGCGCCTCGACGCCGAAATAGCGCGCGGCGATCCCGATCGCTCCGTACGGCGAACCGTGGTGCGGAGCCAAGGTGCAGACTACCGCGTCGCGCCCCGGGATCTCGCGCGCCTGCCAGAACGATGCCGGATCGCTGACCGTATTGCCGAAGTAGACTTTCAGCTGGCGCCCGTCCGGGTAGATCGTCCACAGCGACTGCCGGTAGGACAGGTCCGCATCGACGTATTCCCAGCGTGTGAACAGCAGTCGCCCATCCTGGAGTATGCTCAGGCCGAAATCTGACAATGTGTTGGCACTCAGGTCGCGCGGCTCACTGCCGTCTCGGTTCATGACGTAGACGTGGATCGACGGCCCGGACTGGCAGACCGTGTGCGAGCCGGGTGTTTGGCTCGACAGATACGCCAGTCGGCCGTCGGGCAGCGGGACGGGGCACACATTGTAGAAATCGCCGTCGGTGATCTGCTGGAGATTCTGGCCGTCGATTCCGATCTGGTAGATCTGCCAGTACTGCTGCCGGTCGCGACGCATCGAGAAGAACACCGTCTGGGCGTCGTAGGACAGCTGCAGATCGAAGATGATCGCATTCGGGTCGGCGAACAGCACTTGCGGCGGGCGCTCGGGGTGCGCGGGGTCCCAGAGCCGGATGCTGCATCCCCATTGTCCGCCCAGCGGGTTGCTTTGCCACACGTAATTCGGCACCGCGCCGCTTTCCAGCGGCGCTCCGGTGAAGAAGACGATCGGTGGCAGTTGCCGCACCTGGGCCAGCAGGCAGGCGTCGATGTCGTCAGCCACCTGACGCAGGTGGTCCAGCAGCGTGGTCAGCGCAGCGGGCTGCTGCGGGTCATAGCGGAACTCCGCGGCTGCGGCCAGCGCGGCTGCAGCGCGT
>DAISIS010000076.1:0-15816 GCA_036821925.1 Pirellulaceae bacterium | reverse complement strand
CGGCACGGCGGCCCCCGCCCGGCGACCCGAATACCTTCACGGCGAGTGACGTCGGCGCAGGCGGTGATCCGAGGAAAGTACCGTTCCAGAGACCAGAGGAGGACCCGCCCTATCCCCGCCGCCGGCCTGCTCCTCTGGATCACCGACTGCCGATCCGGGCCCGGACCGGCCCGTCACAGGGGGAAAGGGCTTGTCGTGCCACCCAAAAAGAACGACAGTATTAACGTTCTTCAGACAACTACTACTGCGGTCGGCGCATAGACCAGATGACAACGAAAGGACAATTGCACACATGGAAACCACAGGATCAGCCGCACCCAAGAAACCCATGACCAAGACGGAAATCGTCGCCTCGCTCTGCGAATCGACCGGATTGGCCAAGGATCAGGTTGTTGCGTTGTTTGACGATCTCGCCAAGCTCATCGAGGCGAATCTCAAAGACAACGGTCCCGGCACGTTTACGATCCCGGGGCTGATGAAGATCAACGTGGTGCGGAAGCCCGCCACGCCGGAGCGCAAGGGCATCAATCCCTTTACGAAAGAAGAGACGGTTTTCAAAGCCAAGCCGGCCAAGAACGTCGTCAAGGTCGTGGCGCTCAAGGGCCTGAAAGACATGGTCTGAGCGGCCGACTGCCGGCCCCCACGCCATCACTCCACGCCGGTGCGGCGCCGTCCGCGCCGGCAGCTTTACCGTACCGGGAAGGGCTTCCAGCCTGCCAGACAGGTGTGCCGAGCGGCCGACTCCAGTGTGACAGGCTGGAAGCCAACCCGCCTACAGGCGTACGCCGCGGCGCAGCGCCACGGTGCGATAGACGGTCAGCACGTTTTCGGTCGGGGTATCTGGTTGCAGCTGATGGCTGGGGCCCAGGATATAACCGCCGCCATGACCGACCTCGTCCATCAGGCGGTTCACCTCCGTCTCGATCTCCGCCGGGGTGGCCCCCTGCAGCCATCCCTGCACGTCCACCGCCCCGTGCAGTGCCAGCTGGTCGCCGAAATCGCGTTTGAGCCCGTAGGGATTCATGCCCTCGGCCCGCGCCTGGATCGTCTGCAACGCATCCATCCCGCACGCGATGAACTGCGGGATCAATGCGCGGCTGGAACCGCAGCAATGGTGGGACACCTTGGCGCCGTACGCGTGAACCAGATCGAACAGCTCCTTCTTCTTGGCCGCGAACAGCCGGTCGAACGTAGCGGGGGAGATCAGCGGCCCGCGCTGCGAGCCGAAGTCATCGCCGCACAGCACCAGGTCAATGCGTCCGCCGGCGGCCTGCAGAATGCGCTCGATGTACTCTAGGAAGAACCGGTGCCGCCGCTCGACGATGTACAGGTACGCGGGATTCTCCTCGGCGATGTCCAGAAGCACCTGTTCCACGCCCCGCCCGAACGCCACGCCGTTGATGAAATCCTGTACGCCGAAGCTGCCAGCGCCGATGGCCTTGTCCGGGTACCGGGCACAGATCGCGGGCAGCGCGCTGTAGTCGAACCAGTCGGGGCTCGGCCACGGGTGCTCCGCCGCCTGCGCGGCGGTCGTCCAGTGGGCGAACGGCGTCTCCACCGCCTCCGCATACTCGCCGAACTGGTTCGGCACCGGACGCCGCCGGACCCCCCACAGGTCAATCTTGGAGCCATCCGGGAACGCGGGCAGCGGCGGGCCTGTGTAGGGTGGCGCGACATAGCGAATGTCGGTGCCCAGACGTTCGGGCAGCAGGTTGTCGCCGGGCCCGCCCAGCGGGGTAAACGCCAGCCGCGACGCGCCGGGCGCCGCGGTCAGGCCAAAGTGCTGTAACAGCGCGCCGTGGATTTCCGGGGTGGCGTAGTAGTCGCAGGGAGTGAAATCCGGTTGGCTGTGGGCCAACGCCGCTCGAACGCGTTCGCGCGAGGTCATCATGGCGATCCTCCTCCTCCGTCTGCACACAACTCGCCCCCCGGCACCACCGAGAAATACTATACTAGGATTTTCCCATCGCATCAGCAGCTGTGCACTTCCGCACTCAGGAGACGAACCATGAGCATCTCGCGACGCAGTTTCGTTCAGATCGTGGGCGCGGCGGTGGCCGCCTCCTGCGGTTCACGGCCCACCACGGCCTCGGCCACGCTTTCGACCACGGGCGCGGCCACACCGGCGGATCCGCTCCCACCTCACGTCCGGCCTCTGACAGGTGGTCCGAAATGCCACTGGTTCGGTTACTACGACAAGCTCCAGTTCGATCCCACCGGCCGCTATGCGCTGAGCATGCAGGTCGATTTCGAGCACCGGTCCCCCACGCCGGACGACGTCATCCAGGTCGGCATGCTCGACCTCCAGGACGGGAACCGCTGGATCGAGCTGGGCACGTCGCGCGCGTGGTGCTGGCAGCAGGGCTGCATGCTGCAGTGGCTGCCCGGGTCCGCCAGCGAGATCATCTGGAACGACCGGGAGGGCGATCACTTCGTGGCACACATCCTCGATGTGAACACGCGTCAGCGGCGCACGCTGCCCCACCCCATCTACGCAGTCAGTCCGGACGCCAAGTGGGCGATCTCCGTGGACTTCGGCCGCCTGGCGGACATGCGTCCTGGTTATGGCTACAGCGGTGTGCCGGATGCGGCCCGGGAAGAACTTGCGCCGGCGACGACTGGCATCTTCCGCGTAGATCTGGTGACGGGCCAGCAGGATCTGCTGATCAGTCTGGCCGACATCGCCCGGATCCCGTTCCCAGGAGCCGACCTGGCCGGCGCGAAACACTGGTTCAACCACTTGCTGGTCAACCCTGACGGGTCGCGATTCGTCTTCCTGCACCGCTGGCCGGCGGGCAAGTCACGCTTGACGCGCATGATCAGTGCGCGCCCCGACGGCTCCGACGTGCGCGTGCTGATCGGTTCGGGATACGTGTCCCATTTCATCTGGCGCGACCCGGCGTACATGCTGGCCTACTCCAAGCCTGACGGGCAGGCCGATGCGCCCTGGGGGTTCTTCCTGTACGAAGACAAGCCGGGTGGTGCGGTCGAGCACATCGGCGCAGGCATCATGACCGGAGACGGCCACTGCAACTATCTGCCCGACCGCCGCTGGATCGTCAACGATACGTATCCTGACCAGGAACGCCGGCAGCATCTCTATCTGTTCGACACCCAGGAGCAGGAGAAGATCGAGTTGGGGGCGTTCTACCAGGCGCCGGAATACTGGTCCACGTCGCCGCACCACGAATGGCGCGTCGACCTGCACCCGCGCATCAGTCCGGACGGGCGGTACGTGACAATCGATTCGCCCTGTGGCGGGGACGGCCGCCAGATATACCGTGTAGAACTGCCCTTGGCGAGGTGACTCCATGCCCGCAGCGCTATCCCCCCATCTCCGCTCCATCCTCCAGCGCGGCGTCGTGATGCCTGCCAGCCCACTGGCGCTGGGGAACCAGCGCCAGTTTGACGAACGGCGTCAGCGCGCGTTGTGGCGCTACTACAGCGCCGCAGGCGCCGGCGGTATCGCCGTCGGTGTGCACACCACGCAGTTTGCCATCCGCGATCCGCAGATCGGGCTGCTCGAACCGGTGCTGACGCTGGCGGCTGACGAGTTCAGCCAGCTCGACGGCCGGCGCGCCGAGCCGCTGCTGCGGATCGCCGGAATCTGCGGCCCGACCCCGCAGGCGATCCGGGAAGCGCAGCTCGCCCGCGACCTCGGGTTCCACGCCGGACTGCTGAGTCTCGGCGCGCTGCGCGACGCGGACGAGCCGGCGCTGATCGATCACTGCCGCCATGTGGCGGAACTCATCCCGGTCTTCGGGTTCTACCTGCAGCCGGCAGTCGGCGGACGCGTGTTGAGCTGTTCGTTCTGGAGGCAGTTCGCCGCCATCGACAATGTGGTGGCAGTCAAGATCGCGCCCTTCAACCGCTACCAGACCATCGACGTGGTGCGCGCGGTGGCCGAGAGTGGACGCGACGACATTGCGCTCTACACCGGCAACGACGACAGCATTGTCGTGGACCTGCTGACCACCTACCAGTTCACCGTGGGCGGCCGGGTCGTCCGGAGGCGGATCGTGGGCGGGCTGTTGGGACACTGGGCTGTGTGGACCCACACCGCCTGCAGCCTGCTCGACCAGTGCCACCGCGCGGTCGAGTGCCCTGCCGGCACACCCCTGCCGGATGCGGCCGGCACCTGTGATGCGCAGCCGCTGGGGGGCCCGGAGGCGAACGCACAGAATCAATGTTTGCTGCGGCTGCTCGACACGGCCGCCGCGGTGACGGACATGAACGCAGCAATCTTCGACGCTGCCCACCATTTCGCCGGCTGCATTCCGGGGGTGCACGAAGTCCTCCGCCGGCAGGGACTGCTGGACAGCATCGCGTGCCTCGACCCGCACGAGACGCTCAGTCCGGGGCAGGCTGAGGAGATCGATCGCGTCTGCCGGCAGTACCCGCATCTGGTCGACGATGCGTTTGTCCGGCAGCACCTTGATCAGTGGCTGTGAGCGGTCCGGTGTGGTGAAATGGACCTGCAGAGGAGATTTCCGATGTACGTAGTTCATCGTCGTACTGTTCGTATCCTGCTCCTGCTGACCGTGCTCGGCGCGATCTGTCTGCGGAGTCAGACCGTCGCGGGGCAAGCGGGATTGGAACAGGGATTCCAGCAGCCGCCTGAGACGACCCGGCCCTGGTGCTACTGGTACTGGATCAGCGACAACATCTCGAAGGAAGGGCTCACGCGCGATCTGGAAGCGATGGCGCGGGTCGGCATTGGCGAGGCGATGATCGGCAATGTCTTCTTCAAAGATACAGCGGCTGGTGACGTCAAGGTGTTGAGCGATCCGTGGTGGGAGATGGTTGCGCATGCCATTCGTGAAGGCGGACGCCTGGGCGTAGATATCGCCATGTTCAACTGCCCGGGATGGAGTCAGTCGGGCGGCCCGTGGATCTCGCCGCAGCAGGCCATGCGCTATCTCGTGTCGTCCGAGACGCGTGTGCAGGGACCGCGCCGTCTCGAGCAGGTTCTGCCTGTGCCCAAGGAGCCGTTCCAGGACGTGGCGGTGCTGGCTTTTCCCGCGCCGCGGTCCGATGCGGAATCGCTGGCCGCGCGCAGGCCGCAGGTGAGCTGCGAGCCCTCGTCGCCCGACCTGGAGAAGCTGGTCGATGGCCAGGCGGAAACGGCCTGGGCCTTTCCGCCCGGCGCGGGACAGGGCGCTCAGCAGCTGACGATTGACATAGCGCTGGCCGAGCCGCTCACGGCGCGGCACGTGACGCTGGTGCCGGGTCAGACGGCCTGGGCGGCCACGTGCGAACTGCAGGCCGCGGATGAGGCCGGAGTGTTTCGCACCGTGCGCGAGTTCCGGCTGGACCGCTCCAACATGGAGTTGAATGTGGGGCCGATGCCCCGCGGCCCGGTCGCCGTTTCCTTCGCGCCTGTGACGGCCCGCGCGTATCGCCTCGTGCTCCGTGGCGTGACGGGCAGCGGCACGCTCGCCGAGATGGATCTGTCACCGGCCGCCCGGGTGGAGTCGTACGTGGAAAAACAGCTCGGCAAGATGCATCCGACTCCGTCCCCGATGTGGGACGCCTATCTCTGGCCGGCTCAAGCCGAACCCGATCAGTTGGAGCTGTTGATTCCGCCGGATCAGGTGCTCAATCTGACCGACAAACTGGACGCGGCAGGCACGCTCCGCTGGGACGTTCCGGCCGGTGAGTGGGTGATTCTGCGCACGGGCATGACCACGACCGGCACGCGAAACTCCCCGGCCTCGCCGGAAGGCTCCGGGCTGGAAGTGGACAAGATGAACCGGCAAGCTGCGGCGCTGCATTTTGACGCCTTCATAGGTGAGATTCTGCGGCGCATGCCTCCGGCAGATCGGCGCGCCTTGAAGCACGTGGTTGCCGACAGCTATGAGATGGGATCGCAGAACTGGACAGACGACCTGGCTCCGGTCTTCCAGTCGCACTTCGGCTACGACCCGTTGCCCTGGCTGCCGGTGTTGACAGGGCGCGTGGTGGGAAGCGCCGAGCAGTCGAACCGGTTCCTGTGGGACGTGCGGCGGCTGGTGGCCGATCGTGTGGCGACCGAGTACGTGGGTGGGCTGCGTGATCTGTGCCACGCCCAGGGACTCGCGTTGTGGCTCGAGAACTACGGCCACTGGGGATTCCCGGCCGAGTTCCTGCAATACGGCGGACAGTCCAGCTGCATCGGTGGCGAGTTCTGGCTGGGCGGGCTGGGGTCCATCGAATGCCGCGCTGCCACCTCCGCCGCCAGCATCTATGGCTTCCCCCGCGTGTCGGCCGAAGCGTTCACCGGCGGGCCGCTGTTCCAGACGGTGCCCGCCGCCCTGAAAGCGCGCGGCGACTGGGCCTTCTGCGAAGGCATCAACCACTTCGTGCTCCACGTCAATATCCACCAACCGTGGGAAGATCGCCGGCCGGGCGTCAACGCCTGGTTTGGCACCGAGTTCAACCGGCACAACACGTGGTTCGAAGCGAGCGGGGACTGGATCACGTATCTGCGCCGCTGCTGCTACCTGCTGCAGCAAGGCACACGGGTCGCCGACGTGGCGTATTTCATCGGCGAAGACGCCCCGAAGATGACCGGCGCGCGCCAGCCCGCACTGCCGCCGGGCTGTGATTTCGACTACATCAACGCCGAGGTGATCGCGTCCAGGTTGAGCGTCCAGGACGCCTTGCTGACCCTGCCCGGCGGGCCGGGGTATCGCGTGCTGGTGTTGCCCCCGTCCTCCACGATCCGGCCCGAACTGCTGCGGAAGATCCGGGACCTCGTGCTGGCCGGCGCGACGGTCTACGGCGCTCCACCCGCAGGCTCGCCCAGCCTGCAACGCTTTCCAGACTGCGACCGCGAAGTCCGCACACTGGCCGCCGAACTGTGGGGAGACGAGAAGCAGGCCGTGCTGCTGTGCGGCGACGGCGCCGGTGGAATCGCGCGACGGACCGTCGAGACTCCGTTCCTGTTTGAGCCCGATTTCCGGAGCTCCGCACCGCTGCTCTACACGCACCGGTCGGCCCACGATGCGGAGATCTACTTCATCGCCAACCCGCGTCCCCAGGAAGTGGTGACGACCGTTGCGCTGCGGGTCCAGGGGCTGGCTCCCGAACTGTGGTGGCCCGCGTCGGGAAAGGTCGAGCGGGTGGCGGCATACGACGTCCAGAACGGTCTGACCTGTGTGCCGCTGCACCTGGATGCGCAGGGGTCGGTGTTTGTGGTGTTGCGCCGGCAAGCGGCGGACACGGACCGGATTGTCAGGGTCGCGCGCGACGGCGAGTCGATGCTGGATGCCACGGCGCTCCCAGGCCGCGAAGCGGCTGTGGTAGCAGACGGGGCGGCAGCGGTGTGTGATGACTTCACGATCGCGCTGTGGGTGAAGCCGACAGCCGACACGGCGCTGCCGCCGGAGTCCAATTCGGGCGCCGACGCGTTGAACGCATCACGCAACGATGCGCTCTATCCGCCGCATGGCAGCGCGTTTGGCGCCGGGCAGCGCGCCGGCAGCGGTTTGGCAGTGGGACGCAACGGCGTGTGCGTGTTGGAGCACGGGGCCACATACTTCGCGCCCGTGCTGGTGCATGCCACCCCCGTCGAAGACTGGACGCACCTCGCCGTGGTGTACCGCGACGCCAGGCCGCGTCTGTATCTGAACGGCAAGCTCGTGCATACGGGACTCCAGAGCACCTATACCGTGCATCCAGGGACTGCGGCGGGCGGCGGCGGACGCCCCTTTGCCGGCGACATGGGGGGGGTCGAGACGATCCCGCGCGCTCTGGAAGCTGACGACATCACCCGGTTGATGCGGTCTATGGTCCGTCCGGGCGTGCGCCCGCCCGGGGCCGCCATCGACTTGTCGCGCAATGCGGCCGGTCGCGTCACGCTCCAAGCCTGGCAACCGGGCGAGTACGTGCTGGATCGCGCCGACGGGACGCGGCACACGGTCCGCGTCGATGCGGTTCCTGAGCCGCTCGATGTGACCGGTCCGTGGGATGTGCGATTCAATCCACGCTGGGGGGGACCCGAGCGGATCGTTTTTGACGAGCTGTGCGACTGGACGCAGCGTCCTGAGCCCGGCATCCGGCACTACTCCGGCACCGCAACCTACCGGAAGACGATTGAACTGCCTGAGTCGTATACGGGGAAGCGTCTCTGGATCGATTTCGGCAAGGTCTGCGATCTTGCGGTTGTCCGCATCAACGGCCAGCCGCTCGGCACGCTCTGGAAAGCGCCCTGGCGCGTGGAGATCACGCAGGCGGTGCGTCCGGGTGACAACGAGCTGGAGATCGACATTCTCAATCCCTGGAACAACCGCCTGGTGGGCGATCTGAATTTGCCGCCCGAGCAACGGTGTACGTATGTGGCGCTCCCGGTGCTTTCCGCCACCGCGCCCCTGTTGCCTGCCGGCCTGTGCGGCCCGGTGCGCATCGAAGCCGCCACGCAGGTCGAGGTGGACTAAGACACGTGGTCCGCCGGACCTTGGTGGGTGGGACATGGCAAATCATGAGTAGGTGCTGTGATGCAAGCCCAGGGATCCACGTGTCGCGTCCGGTGGTTGGCCCTCATTGCCGCTGGTGCGTGCCTGGTCCTTGGGGCATCGCCTGCGGGCGGCGAGGACGGAGCGGTTCCGCCCGGGTATGTCCGGGCCGATCTTCCCCCGCTGCTCGAATTCCTGGACGGCAGCCCGGTGCGGACCAGGGAGGACTTCGCGCGCCGCCAGGACGAGATCCGCCGGTTGTTCTGCCAGTACTTCATCGGTGCGTTTCCGCAGCAAGTGCCGGGGATTGTGAACGCGGAGATTCTCGAAACGGTGCTCCCCGACGACGGATCGACACGCCGCCGCGTTCGCCTCACATTCGAGACGCCCCACAAGGCGTCATTTGAGATGTGGGTGTGGATTCCCCGCGGTGCCGGCCCGTTCCCGCTGCTGCTCACGCAGCCGCGTTTCTATCAGATCTACTGGGGCGAAGATGCCCTCGCACGCGGCTATATGGTCTGCCTCTACCCGGGACTCGATGTGCACCACCACGAGGAAGACTACCCCGGCTACGAAGAAGTGTGGCAGGTGTTCCAGCGCGAATACCCCGAGGCGACCTGGCAGTCGTCGCTGGCCATCCAGGCATGGCTGGCCAGCCGGGCGCTGGACTACCTGCTGGATCGGCAGTACGGCTACGACGTCGCGCCCGGACAGGTGGGCATCATTGGCTTCTCACGCTACGGCAAACAGGCGCTCTACGCGGCCGCCTTCGACTCGCGCTTCACGTCGGTCGTGGCACGCAGCTCCGGGACCCCCACGGCCGTGACGTATCGCTTCGCCGGCCGGCAGACGTTCGCCGAATCGATTGCGGATTATCCCGCGCCCTGGGCGCGCGCCGATCTGAGAGCCTGTCACGGGCGAGAACACGAACTGCCGATCGAAGGGCACGGCCTGCTGGCCTTGATTGCGCCCAGACGCTGTATGTTCCATACCGCACACAATGACGACGGCGATCCGACGTTCGGTGTGGAACGCACCTACCTGGCAGGCCGCGAGGTGTATCGTTTCCTGGGCCGACCAGACCACCTGCGGAACATGTATCGCCCGGGAAACCACGAGTCCGGGCCGGCACCCGACTATGTGACGGCACCACACCGCCAGCAGAACCTCGATTGGTTCGACCTGTCGTTCGGCCGGGGCACGGCCACGCAGAGCGACTTTCCGGAAGTCCTGCTCCACCAGTTCGACTGGCAGGCCTGGAAAGAAAGACAATCGCCGGACGACCTGCAGTGTCCTGGCCCGCCGCCCGGTTCCCCGGCCGGCGACAACGCGGATCGCGCGCGGCGCATCGCGTGGATGCTCGGCCGGGTCCCGCAGCCTATTGAAGGCGCAGGGGAGTACCACATCCGGTCGGAGGACGAGCTGGGCGTTCCCAGCTCCTCACGCGATCGGTGGGCCTGTCCCGGCACCGCGCGGATGACGGTCAGTTTCAGCGGCCGGATCCATGGCAACGTGTACTACCGCCCCGAGCTTGCGCAGCCGGCACCCGCAGTCATCTGGCTGCATCCGTATTCGTATGGCAGTGGATCCAATGAAGGCTACGGAGTGGAAGACACGACCGTGTACCACCGTCTTGCCGCCGAGGGGTACGTCGTGCTGGCGTACGACCAGTGCGGGTTTGGCGATCGCCTGCTCGAAGGTCCTGATTTCTACGACAGGTACCCGACCTGGTCGCGTCTGGGACGCATGGTGTTCGATGTGCGCGCAGCGGTCGACTTCCTGGTGGATGGCAAGGGGCAGTCGCAATCGCCGCTGCCGCCCATCGACGCGCGCCGCATCTTTGTGCTCGGGTATTCGCTGGGTGGCATGGTCGGGCTGTATGCGGCCGCCCAGGACCCGCGCATCGCCGGGGTCGCGTCGTTCTGCGGCTTCACGCCGCTCCGCACCGATGCCGATGACCGGCCGACCGGCGGCAACCGGCGTCTGTACCAGTGGCACGCACTGCAGCCCAAGCTGGGGTTGTTTGCCGGATCCGAGGCGACGATCCCGTGTGACTTCGATGACGTGCTGGCGTTGATCGCGCCACGCCCCTGCCTGATCTACGCGCCGCAACGCGACCGGGACGCAAGCTGGACGGACGTGCAGGACTGTGTCGCGCGGGCCCGCTCGGCCTGGGACCGCGCGGGTCGGTCACAGGACCTCCAACTCCTAACCCCCGACGACATCAATCGCTTTCAGAGTCAGCAACAACGCCTGTTTCTCGACTGGTTGGCTGGCTTGGACCATCGTGCGATGTCCTCCCACAGGTGACGGGCGGTGCAACCCAGCGCCCCAGCTGGGGAGGTTCGGCAGCAGGGACCCGGTTGGATACAAGGCGGGAGTGAACCTCGTTGAGTATGTGTGGGATTCGCCGATAAATCGGCGCGACCCGTCGGGAACACAGATCGAGATCGGGTTGCCTATTCCTGAGCAACCCGCGCCGCTGCCGACACCGGGCGGCCAAATTAGAAACACTCGGCGGCCTGGCGGGATCGGCTACCTGCCGCCGTTCACATTGTGCTGTTCTAAATTCGCTTCACACAATACTGCTTTTCCCAGCACGTTGCCCGAAGGGTCAAGTCCACCTTCTGGGCCGCACACTGGCCATCACCGCACATATCCTTTCGCGACGAATCCGCCGAAGCCGATCGGCGGGGGAGGGGCCGGCCCTTGCATAATCCTGGTCGTTAAGTGCGACGGATTCGTCAGTGTATTTCACTTGGTATGCCGACAATCCCATATCGGGATCCGATTCACAGTAAGCGGGCCAAATGGCTTAAGTTCTCAGTCATGGCGAGGATGCGGATATGGCGGCAAACAGACGGAAGCTCGTGGTTGGAGGGCTCACTCTCCTTGGAGCCCTAGCCCTGGCTGTGCTCACGTTTCGGACGGGCCAATGGCTGGCGGAGTTTAGACACATGCAGCAAGTGTGGGTGTCTGACGGCAGGTTCGCTCAAATCGGGATGGCTCTCGCTGCGTACCACAGCGATTACGGCTGCTATCCTCCGACGAGGTACTCAGCGCAAGACGGGGGACCACTGCACAGTTGGCGCATCCTTATATCGCCCTACATAGACTTCTGTGCCGAGCAGGTTGTACACGAGTACGACTTCTCTGCGGACTGGAATAGCCCGTCGAATTTGGCAGTCGTTCAGTCGTTGCGATCCGGGACCAATCTGTTCAGCGTTGACGACAGCTCTATTCCGGCACAATATTTGGCGATTGGTGAAGAAGACGAGTGGCCAACACACAGGCCATTGCGGGCTGTGCTGTTCACGACGGGCGGTGATCGATTCCTGGTGGTCGAATATTCCGAGTCGAGCATCGAGTGGGCCGAGCCGAAGTACTGATTTCGTGGGCGTGTGGCACGGCTTACTTGTTAGCCGTGCCGAAAGCGCGGACCGGTGAGCGCAACAGCTGCGCCCCGTGAGGTCGCACGCTCGGAAACGGACCTCGCGATCGACGCTGCTCGGCAGTCAGCACGGCTCACCAAGTAAGCCGCACAGAACAGACGGGACTCGCGCCACGTCGCACGGCCAACAAGTAGGCCGTGCCACACACCCATATCTGCGACCGTCCACAAAGAACCGGGAACTAAGCCGCAAGCAGAGCCACCAGGCCGGCACCGGGAAGATTCCCGCAGCCCCGCAAGGGGCGACCGATAATAGCCCAGGCGCTGCGCGGGCCGCGTGCGGCCCCGCAAGCCCTGGGATGACGGGCAATGCTGTGGGGCGGTCGAGTCCCCGGCCCTCCAGCAGCCCGGCGTGTTGCCGAGACCGACACCGACAAACAGCCGAGGTGTGCCTCGCGCGGCATCGCCGGTGTGATACCGGCCGCGGCTGGACCCGGCCTCGATCGACCGCCGATGCGCTGGTGGCCTTCCCGCTCGGCCGTCGTACGTCGCGCTCGCTGACCCAGGGCTGCGCTGGGTGGCTGCGCCCCCCAACTTGCCCGGGGCTATTGTCGGTCGCCCGCTACGCGGGCTGCCACGATTCCCACATATGCGACCGTCTACAAAGTCCCGTAGCGTGACCAGCTCGCCGCGCGAACGCGTGTATGATCGCACAACTCTCGGGCGAGCGCCGTCACACCATGCACCTGACAGGTGAATGTCATTGGATGATTGCGAGCCGCGTGCCGGGAGTCTGCCGATCTTGCCGCGTCTGTCGGCGAAAAGGTACAGCTCCCCTTATCCGGCTCATCATCCTATTCCGCGGCAGGACGCTGAAGCTCAACAATCGCCCGCGCCACGGCCTCCCGATGCGACTCGATAGGTGCAGGCTCCCACGTGATCTCCATCATTGACGCCGTGATGGAACCCGGCACTTCAAGCAAGTCGCGGTAAACAGCAAGATCCGTTTCGCCGCCTTGCGCCTCCATTTCCGCAATCAGATCCCGCAGGATAGTGAGATACTCGTAATCCTCGATGCCATCTCGAAGCATTTCCATCCGAAGCGAAGTCACGGGCGGATCCAGTATGGGGAACCCGTGCGAGCCGTCGACCGCCGCCAACGGCGGATACAGGAGCAAGCCGCCGCCGTTGCCCCAGGCAATTTTGTCCCCCACGCCAACGGAGCCCTCCATTATAGGGCACCAGTTCATGGGGTCTTCGTATGGGTTTTGAAGACGATCCGGGTATGCGGCGTTGCTCGTCCACCAGATTGTGTCCCAGATCAGGAGTCCATTGATCTTGCGCTGCCACGTTTGCCACAACCAGACACGCATCTCTGTGGCTGGGTGGTCTATAAAGAGCGTCGCATACGGCGCCATCGGGGTCGAGCAGACATACCACCAGAAGCGATCGCCCGCCAAACGCCGCGGCTCGGCCGCTTCATGATTATAGTAATGCGACACGGGACACCAGAGGTTCGGGCCTCCAATCAACTCGGGCTCAACCTGTTCGGTGAGCATGCGTTGCAGATCCGGCGCCGCTTCTTTCATCATCAGGTTGTACTTTATACAGAACTCGTACTGCTCAGCGGTGGGTTCGTCGAACCAGTAAATGAAGGCCTTATCGAGCCAGCCCTTCTTGCGGAAATGCTCCTGCACTGCGCTGTACCACGCCTTGAACGCGGTCTTGAACTCTGGCGTATCTTCCCCATAGTGCGTCAACAGGTTGGAGGACCAAGCCTCGCCTGCGCCCAGACCAGGCGCGAACAGCCTGAACGCGTTGAAATGATACGTGTCGATGATCCGGGTCATTTCGGGATCCCAGGTATCCCAGTTGAACTCCGGACGGAACACCTCCTCGAGTTCCTCCTCCGGGACTTCCCCCCCGTCCGCGGGCACGTTTGGCCATGTATATTCCAAGCGCGGATACAGCAGCCGGTTATCGTTCTCATAGGGACTGATATGGTGTTCGCTGAACTCTCTGAGGTAGAGCTGCGCCAGAACCTCCCGGTCTTCCTTTGCCGTTGCGCCGTGGTAAGAATCGATGACTGTGCACGTTGGATCAAAACCCAGCGCTGCCTGGCAGGTCATGCGGTCCGGCAGGGTAAAATCAAACACCTCAACTTCCAGGGGCACGGCCCCTTCCCAGCCAGCCGCCTTCAGCTCAATTTCCCCCGAATACACTCCGGCCGCCGCGTCCTTCGGCACGTATACCCGCACCCAGAACGGCTGGTTCTTGCCCGCCGCAAGGTCCACTGGGCCGTCGAGGGGCAATAACGGGTCCGGCCAGTCCCCAATGACCCCCACGTAATCAGTGCACTGGGCGATGGGCACATATCCCACATGCAGAATCTCTATGTGCTCCGCGGGAAGTTGATCACCGGCGGTGGTTGTCAAGGCGCGCGGCGTCACACGCAAACCCTGGAGCCCTTCGGCGGGACGCAGAACAAACTGCGTCGCCTCCCGCTCATTCCGCGCGGTTTGCACGCGCATCGCCGACGCCGTCGCGGATGGAAGGCGCCGGTCACGGCCCACTTTCCAGCCCGACGAAGCCCACCAGAGACCAACCGCTTCGGAAGAATCGGGTAGCAGAGCCCCGTAGTGCTGCGCAAAAAGAGACGGCGCGCAGAATGATATCTCCGACCGGTAGCGCGCTGAGCCTGTCACCGCGACTGTTATCTTCGTGTTATCTCCCGCCGCCGGAATCTCATACGCAATAGCCACGTCCTCAGTGTTTCCAGGCGCAAGAACGACGGAACCTGGCGAAGACTGCGAACAGAATCCGCCGCTGACTTCGGCCGTGACACTCGCTGAAAGGCTCAGTTCTTCGCCGGTCTGATTGGCGAACTGCATCCGCAGCACGTTCTCGCCCGGTACGGCATCGCCCAAATCCTCCAACGAAACTCCAACCCGGCCATCATCTTCCTTCACAACCGCAAAATGCGTCATGCCGGCGAGATCGCCCGGCGGGTGGTCAAGCGTTGCGTTGTAGCGGTAGCCATGCACCTGGAACAGGCCCGCCCCAAACACGTTCTCCAGGCCCCCGGTCGTCTCATCATCGCGCAACCGGATCCAGACCGCTTCCGCGGGAAACAACGATTCTGGCACGGAAAAACTCTCATCGCCAACACCGGACATACTGCCTACGGGGATCCACGCTGCGCCATCCGTACTCGCCTCAATACACAGCACGCCATTCGAATGATATTTGAGCGAGATCGCCACCTCACCCGACAGTTGCTGCACCGCTCCAATCTCGTGGCGGTAGACCACCCAGTCACCTGCGGAGAACGTAAAGCGTGGCCAGTTAAAGTTGCAGTTGAATGAATGAAGCGGGCGGGCATGATTCCCGGAATCGCCAAGGAAAGGGGCGTCAAACGTGTAGCTGGCGCCCTCGATGCGCTCACCTTCACCCAGCGCCACGCCACCTTGGCGCCGGTACACCGGAACCGCCTCACTCAAATTGACATTATCGAACAGCGTCATGCCTCTTGCGTTGTACTGACCGAACCGGAGGTAGGATTGACCGGCGGGAATAGCCGCCGGAGTCATGAAGTGGGTGACGAACCGCTGCCAGTTCCGGCCTAGGAACGCCAGGGTGGTGTTGTGGAAAGGAGTGCCGGTGAACAGTACTCCGATGAGCCCTTCCCTGTGACGCGAATCAAGCTGCAACCGGTAGGTCGTGTGCGGCTTGAAGTTGATGGAATCTGAAACCCATGCATTGGGCGCCGGTGTTGTCCCGTCGCCAAACACAGCGATGGAGCGTTCGCCGTCCGAACCCTTCCGGGCCCATTCTGTTTCTCCATCGATATGCCGCCAGCCCTCAGGACCGTCAACGCCAACCTCAAAGGAAGGATTCGGGACGGAAACCGGCTGCCCCCACGCGAACGGGGTAAACAGCATGACCGCCGCCACCACTCCAACAACACCCACAAACCGTCTTGTCCCGTTG
>DAISIS010000075.1:0-15849 GCA_036821925.1 Pirellulaceae bacterium | reverse complement strand
GCATTTAGTACGCGCACTGGCAAGGGCTCAACCCAGCGACAGGAGTCAGCTGGTCGGCATTCACAACGATGGTGGAGCGGATCCGCAGGCACTTGCAGGACCGTGTCGTGTGGATGCGGCCCAGCGAGATCACCGAGCGGTATCACGCGGCCGGCGGCTGGGACTTCTTGGAAGTCACACGGCAATTCTGATGAGTGCCTACATGGCATGAGCCCACCTGTCCTTTGGTCTTTTTGCCGGCCAGGGATTGCTGTAGTATGAAGTCCTCCCGCATTGCCTTCAGAGTGCAGGCAGGGTATTTCGCTACTGGAGGTAGTCCCATAGAATTGACTCGTGTGGCGCGCTTTGTCGAAGTGCGTCAGTTCGCTCGTTTGCCGTCGTGGCAACACACGTGACCTCTTGAGTACACCGGCAGGATCCATCAGAGGGTGAAGATATGAAACGCAGGGAATTTGTGAAAACGACCGCCGTGGCGGGAGCCTCCGTTGTCATGATGGGTGCGAGCAGGTGGGGAGCCCTCGCGGAAGAAGTCGGGAAGGGCGACACTCCGGACCTCGTTGCCGTTGTCGGAGGCGACCCGGACGTGATGTTCCAGAGAGCGATTGCCGAGTTCGGCGGATTGGGCCGATTCATCGGCAAGGGACAGAAAGTGGTCATCAAACCGAACATCGGCTGGGATAAGACGCCGGAGATGGGCGCCAACACGAATCCGTCTCTCGTGAAGACCATGGTTGAACAGGCGTTTGTCGCGGGAGCTGCGGAAGTGATCGTCTTCGACCACAGCTGCGATGACTGGCGCAAGACGTACAAGAACAGCGGCATCGAAGATGCTGTCAAGGAGGCCGGCGGAAAGATCATTCCAGCTGACTTGGAGCAGTATTACCGCGACGTCCCGCTCCCCAACGGAGTCAAACTGAAAAGCGTGAAGGTCCATGAAGCGATTCTCGATTGCGATGTCTGGTTCAATGTCCCGGTGCTCAAGGTCCACGGCGGAGCCCAAATGACGATCGCCCTGAAGAACTACATGGGAATCGTCTGGGATCGGGGGATTTTCCACAGCACCGATCTGCAGCAGTGCATTGCCGACTGCTGCACGTTTGTGAAAAGGCCAGCACTCAACATCGTAGAAGGATCCCGGGTTCTCAAGGCGAACGGTCCACGCGGCAGATCGGCGGCGGACGCCGACGTCATGAAAGGGCTGTTCGCGTCGGCAGACATAGTGGCCGTCGACACGGCTGCGCTGAAATTCGCCCTGCGGGAAACCCACATCGATCTCGACGCAGTGACGCACATCACGAAGGCGCGTGATCTCCAGTTGGGTACGACGGATCTTGAGACCCTCAATATCCGAAGGATTCGCGTGTAACGCCTGGCGAGTTTCGACCTGCAGTTTCCGGCCTCCCAGGTCTTGTTTATCTCCGGAGAGCCCGCCTGTTCCCGCGATGCTCCTGAAATCACTCCGAGTTATTCTGGCGACCCTGCTGGTCAGCCCGCTGGTGGTTTTCTTTCTCGATTTCACCGGCGCGCTGCCTGCGAGTTTTCGTTGGTTTGGGGAAATCCAGATCGTACCGTTGATCGCATCGGGAGCCGTCGGCGGGCTGGCCATCTGGATAGTCTTGACGCTCCTCTTCGGGCGGATCTACTGTTCGACGGTCTGCCCACTGGGGGTGATGCAGGATATCGTCTCACGAGTGGGCCGGCGTGTTCATCGGGAGAGGAAGTACCGGTACAGGGCGCACGGACGCCAATGGCGCTATGGGATTCTTCTACTCGTCGCGGTCGGTGCCGTCTTCCAGTGTCCGCTCTTTCTTTCCTGCGTGGATCCCTATTCCATTTTCGGGCGGGTCGTCACGTCGCTGTTTCGGCCGCTGGTGCTTCTTGGGAACAATCTGCTGGCAACAATCGCCTCTTCCGCTGGGAGCCTGGCCATTTACCAGGTCCCGATTGTTTTGAGCCTGGTTACGATTCTGATCTCGCTTGTCACGCTGGGAGTGATCGGTTACTTGGCCTATCGCTTCGGCCGGCGATACTGCACGTTGATATGTCCGGTGGGAACGCTGCTGGGTTTATTCTCGCAACTGGCGCTGTTTCGCGTCCGTGTGGACCAGCGCTGCGTCGGCTGTGGGGTGTGTGAAGCGGGCTGCAAATCGGAGTGCATCGACAGTCAGCAGCGAACCGTCGATATGAGTCGATGCGTGTCGTGTTTTAATTGCCTCGCTCTTTGCCGGCGAGGTTCGTTGAGCTACGGAGTCTCCCCGCGTCTCCTCGATGTGTTTTCCCGCCGCCAGCCTGTGAGCGTTGGCCGGGATCGTGTACAGCGCGCGCCGACGGATCATGGTCGCCGGTTGGTCTTCCTGTCTCTTGCCACAGCGCTCGTCCCGGCCTTCTGGCACAGATCGTCAGCCTCGCGGTTGCTTTCGGCGGCTTCCACACCCGAAACGCCGCCGGACGCGGTGCCGGCCTCGCCTGAACGGCCATCATTGCCGACAGGAACGAGCCGGGTGGCTTACGAGAAGACGCTCCCGATCGTACCGCCCGGCGGCCAGGGGCTTGACCATTTTCGGCGCCGCTGTACAGCGTGTCATCTCTGCGTGAGCAAATGTCCTGCAAGAGTCATTACTCCTTCGGTCAACGAACTCGGACTGGGCGGCCTCCTGCAGCCGGTGCTGAAATTCAACCATGGTTTCTGCAATTATGATTGCGCGATTTGCTCTGAGGTCTGTCCGACCAGTGCATTGCTGAGAATTCCCACGAAGGAGGAGAAGCATCTTCTCCAGATCGGACAGGTGGTCTTCCTGCAAGAGAATTGCGTTGTCCACACACAAGGCTCAAATTGTGGAGCGTGCGGCGAACACTGCCCGACGGGCGCGATTCAAATGGTCCCGTACGGCAGCCCGGGTGGGTCGCTGACAATTCCGCAAGTCAGGGTGGAGTTTTGCGTCGGTTGCGGTGCGTGCGAGTACATCTGTCCGGTGAGGCCGTTTCGAGCGATCTATGTGGATGGGATCCCTAAACACCTCCCTGCGACATTGGCCTACGACCCCGATGAAGCACAGAAGGAGGTCGAAGTCGATAGTTTCGGATTCTAGCCGTCCCGGGGTGGCACTGTGGGAACCCTGGCCTGGTTGCTCTGCTTGTCTGCCTTCACGCAGATGCCTTGTGGCTGGAACAGACAGACTCATTCTCCCGGAGCATGTCCGCGACGTTTGTACGTGATGATGGCGGCACCGGGCTTCTGCTGGATGACCACCAGCAGGCCGTCTTCGAGCAGTTCGCGGCCGGTCATTTCGGTATCACCGGGCACATCCAGATTCGTGAGCACATAGACGGCATCCGGCTCCAGACCTCGCAGCCGCAACGTCGCCGACTCGTCGCCATTCTCGGCGCGGCGGAACGCCTGCACCACCCCCTCGCCTGCCTCGGGACGATCGAACTGCCAACCCATCCACACGTCATTTGCCAGGTTGTAGGGCGTGAGCGGCCAGAAGTCGCCGTAGAAATGCGCCACGGTCTTCCGCCATTCCTCGAGCCGTGCAGGAAACTGCTGGCCTTGATTCGGTTCGCCGACGTTCAGCAACGCGCCGGTCACGTGGGCCATGTTGCTGCGGCACGTGTACGCGTCGTCGTTCCACATCCAGGTCGCCGCGTAATACGGCAGCCACAGGGAGATCCCATACGTCTCGCACTGTACGCCGACCGGCTCAAGCGCGTAATCGCTCTTCGTGTAAGGCACACCGCGGCGCATGCTTTCCAGATCGTTGCGGCGGCCGCCGGACGCACAGTTGTCGTACATCATTTCCGGATGGCGGCGCAGCAGTTCGTCCCAAAAGGCCAGGAGGCCTGTCACGTGACGCATTTCGGTCATTCCCTGCCGATCCGTAGTGTCGTTCGCCCGCCAGTGGGCAAGCGGTTCCATATTGAAATCCTGGCGGAAGATGTCGATGCCTTCGCTCACCAGCAGGCCATCGACGCGGTCGACCATCCACTGCCAGGCTTCGGGATTACCGAAATCCACGAGACAGCCGCCAAGAATCCACTCGGGGTGATTGTTCATGAGCCATGTGTTGGGCGTCACCCGCTCCGGCTCGAACCAGAGAATCGTCCGGATGCCGTGCGCGTGCAGGTAATCGCTGACGGCACGAATGCCGTTCGGAAAACGTGTCTTGTCAACCTCCCAGGTGCCGGTATTCGGCCAGGCGCCGTTGCAGGGGTACCACCCGGCATCCATCCACCAGAAGTCCGGCTTCAGGGCTCGTGCCAGGTAGGCATCCACGCATTGCTTGGCGTTCTCTTCCGTGACGCCCTCCATCAATCCTCCTCCGACGGTGGCCGCACCACACCATTGCGTGGGCGGCAGCTTGCCGCCCGGCCTGCGCAGGTTGTGGGCGATGAACCAGCGACGCCACACGTTCTGCGCGCGCAGCCAATCGCTCCCCTTCCAGAACTGGAGCGCAATGAGTGGTGTGCGGATTTCTTCGCCAGGCAACAGCTTGGTGTGAATCAGCCCTTGACCGATGCGTATGTGCAGACCGTCCGCCTGATCACGGGCGAATTGTCCGCACCATTGGCCGGGCCAGCCAATGGCGAGGATCAACCCTTGGTCAGCGGAGACTTCCAGGTTGAAATAGGCAAAGTCCCCGCCGGTCGAACGGCCGCCGATCGCGCCCACCCGTTTATCCACTCCGGGACCCAGCACTGTGACGAGCGGCTGATAGTCGCTTGGCACCGCGCGACTTCCATCGTTGTGGTGCAGCAGAAACTCACCTTTGTCGCTCCCCGTTGCCGGTGTGCGTGTGAGTTGCGTATCAAACGCCTGGACATCGGTCAGAATCGGCGACGCCTTGTCGCTCGTGTTCTTGAAATACAGCGTCCACTCCGCGTGCGGGTAGTCACGGTACTCGATCCCCACACAACGCACCATCAGGCCGGTCTTCGGATCGGACCAGACGAGCGTATGCTCGGTGCGGTATTCGTCCATGCTGCGGGAAGTCCGCTTGAGGTCCCACGACTTGAGGAGTTCGGAAGAGGGCATGCCGTCGTACACGAATGAGAAGAAGGGTTCGGGCACGGTCTGCGCATCGGACGTGAAATGTGCAGCCACCCATTGGCGCGATTCGGCGAGTTCTGCGGGGTTCGGCGCAACGGTGGCTGCAGCGTGCGTTGACAGGGCCAGTACGACGGTGATCATCGCGAGTATCTGCGGTTTCATGAGTGGTCCTCTTCCTGCGGTTTTTCCAGTGCCCGCTAATCCAGTTGACTTGCTGACAGGCCATCGCGCGAATCACTGAGAGACAACCTGACTCAGACTATCCGCAAGCGAGGTAGAGATACAAGGCGGTGGTCGGGTAAAAGTCACGTCCGAGCCCGGCGCCGCAGCTCGGCCGCACGATTCTTCGCAGAAGCGTTGGCGGGGAAGTTGCAGGCACCGTTCTGCGGGTAGTACGATAGACGCTGGGAAACGACCTCGGAGGCACACTTCTCTCCTTCGCTGTCGTGCACCGCCGAGCGGTTCCCGACCTTATCGCACCACTCGTCATGTTCGGAGTCATTGCCATGTCACGCGTGTGCGGCATCCTGCTGGTTCTCATGCTTGCGACGGGCACAACTCTGTGCGGCCAAGACCCGTCTCCGCCGGCGCCGTCCAACGCCGGCCAGACGGCACCTGAGTCTTCGACGCTGCCTCAGGAACACATTATATATCTGCCGTTTGAGAACCTGCGCGAGGTATTCGAGAAGCAGGATTCCTCGATTGTGCTCTCCTACGCCCAGTTTCTGGAAATGTGGGATCGGTTGGCACGGCCCGACCACACGTCTGCTCAGCTGCCGGTGCCTGGTGTCATCAGTCGCGCCCAGTACGTGGGGAGCGTTCAGGGCGAACGTGTGCTTTTGGAGGCTGTGCTGGATGTCGAGGCGTTCACGGCAGACTGGACGCGGATTCCGGTGACGTTCGGCGAAGCAGCCATCGGTTCCGCGCAGTCTCCGGACGGTGCCGTGCTGCTGCGCGGGGTGGGAGATGGGCAATATGAGCTGCTGGTGAAAGGGCAAGGCAAGCACCAGGTCACGCTGAGCCTGGTGATCGGCGTGACATCGGCCACGGAAGGACGGAGTATCACCGTACAATGCCCGCCGGTGGGTGTCAGCAACCTGGACCTGAAGATTCCCGAAACAGATCTCGCGGTGCAAGTCACACCGCGTCGCGTTCTCGAGTTGCGGGACGACATGCCCGACACCACTCACGTGTTGGCCACGCTGGGTGCGACGAACCAGTTTGCAGTCAATTGGCAGCCCAAGTCGGGTGGCACGGACCAGGCTGCGGGGCTCGCGAGTGTCACGGACACGATTGCGGTCGATGTGGGTGACGGTGTCGTCCATACGCACGCCATTTTTGACTACGAGATTCTGCGCGGCTCGCTGCCGGAACTGACGGTGGAGGTTCCCAGCGCCCAACGCTTGCTGGACGTGCAGGTGGCGGGTCTGCGCGACTGGCGGTCGGAAACGGTGGGCGATCGGCAACGGGTGACCGTGCGGCTGCACGCTCCGGCGACAGAGAAAGTGCGGCTGGAGCTGCAGCTGGAGACGGCCATCGCGACTGACGCGTTCCAGGTCGGGCATGTGCGTGCGGTGGACGCCGTGCGGGAGACCGGCATCTTGGCTGTGCGGAGTGCCGACGATGTGGGGCTGGAATTTGTGGTGCGCGAGTCGATTGCCCGAGTCGACGCCGCGGACGCCCCCGAGGCGCTGAGGAAGCCACAAAGCACGTTCTACAAGTTCTTCACACCGGACCACAAGTTGATGGTGGTCGCGTCCCAACTGAAACCCCGGATCACCGTGGACAGCCGCGCGCTGGTCCTGCTTGATAAGGCCCGACTCACCACCCGCGCTGAGTTCCGCTGCCAGGTGTCGCGATCGGGTGTTTTCTCGTTGGCCTTCCTCCTGCCTGCGGAATTCCAGGTAGACGACGTGCACGCGGAGGCGATGGAACGCTTTGAGGTGACACCGGCTGAGAGCGGGCAGGCGCTGACGGTCTTCTTCCCGCAGAAGCTGTTGGGCGAGACGACCGTCACCGTGGTTGTCGGCCAGTCACGCGACAAGGCGGCGGGTGACGTGGCGTTGCCGCTGCCCGAACCACTCGGTGCCATCCGCGAACAAGGGCTGGTCGCTGTGGTCGCTCCCGAGTCACTGGAAGTGAAAACCGACGCTGCGCAACTGCAGGCGGCACGGGCGGCCACGCCGGCGGAGCTGGCCGCGCGAGGCTTTGAGCCGGAAGTCCCTGCCGGTTCAACCTTGGCAGCGGCCTTCTCGTTTGTAGCACGTCCTGTGAACATCGTGCAGACGATTACAGAACGGCCGCGACGCATGGCCGTTGTGGTCGGCACCGTCGCCCAGATCAAGGAAGATGTCGTTCAGGTCGCCACGACCCTGCAGTACCAGATCCAATTCGCCGGCACCGACACCTTTCGCTTCGCCGTGCCGGCTGCGGTTTCCGATCGCCTGCAAGTCCAGGGAGACGGCATTAAGGAACGCCGCAAGGGCGACCAGACGAGCGAAGACGGGACTGTCGAATGGACCATTGTGCTGCATTCGGAAGCGCTCGGCAGTTGTACGTTCACCGCGCTGTACGACCAGAAGATTACGATTCCCGAGCAAGGAACTCAGTGGGAGTTGCAGCCCATCCAGACGTTGGATGTGGATCGGCAGACCGGCGAGATCGCCGTGCAAAAGGACCGAGCTTTGGCAATTGAAGCCACACCCACAGGGCTGGAAGAGATCGACCCGCGCGAGTTGCTGCAGCAGAACGAGTCTCTGACACCGCATCTGACTTACCGCTACTTCCAGGATCCGGTGCGGCTGGTGCTGGCCATCACCAAGCATGAGCTTCAAGAAGTCGTGAAAACCATCATCCGCCGTGCCTATATCGAAGCAGTGGTCACGAAAGATGGCCCGATCACCGTGCGCGCCCGGTACGACCTGAAGTCCAGCGAGCGGCAGCGACTGGCAGTGCGGCTGCGTGACCCACGGATACTGGGCGTCACCGTGGCCGGACAGACCGTCGCGCCGGAAAAAGGACCGGCCGACGCCGGTGGAGCCCCCCAGGACAAGACATACCTGATCAATGTCGCACGCGCGGCCAATTCGGACGAGCCATTCCAGATCGCCATGCTCTTCGAAACCCCCCTCAGTCAAGCCGACCTCGGAGTGACGGACGTTCTCTACCTGCCATTCCCGCGTTTTGAGGAAGGAGTGAAATGTCAGCAGGTATACGTGCGGATCTGGATGCCCAGAGAATACCGGTTGGTCGGCGATCCGGAGGGGTTCACCAGCCATATCCATGTCGGACTGATCGATTCACGCACGATCACCCATGCTCCGGATAATCCTGACAGTTGGTTTCCCCAGGACGCTTCTTCCTTTGACTTTCAGGTTGGTGGCACAGCGTACTTGTTCAGCAGCCTGGAGGGGCCGACCGAGTTGGCCATCGGCTACTGGCGCATTTCCGTCATGGCGTTCGCGGCCAGCGTGCTGGTGCTGGTTCTCGGTGTGATCCTCGTGCCGTTCTCGGTCGAAACCAAGGTGTTGGCGGTCTTCGCGGCGGCGTTCGGCCTGCTGTGTGCCGGTCTGTTTTCACCCACGGCAGTCAACAGCTGGCTGCTGGCGGCACGTCTGGGCATCGCCGGCGTGGTTGCCCTGTGGTTGGTCGTATGGCTGCTTCACCTGCGGCGAATCGTCCCCTTGCGCCTTGCAGCGCAGCCGCAACCGGTTGCGGCGTCTGTGGTCGAAGTCGTCGAGGAGGCGCCATGCGCAGACACGCCTCAGAACGCGGCCGGGGATCCGGGGAGAGATAGCGATGGCATGTAGTGAAACGCTGCCAGGCCCGTCGCGTGCGGCAGGCCGTATGCTCATCATCGCCTGTACGGCAACCTGCCTGTTGGGGAACTGCGCGCCGTCGGCCGTTGCCCAGGTTCCAGGTGGTCCACCGCGCATCCGCAACGTCTATATCCCGTCCGATCAACTTGAAGTGCTGTTCGGCAACTCGTCGCGGGGTGTGCTGATGCCGCGCGAGCAAATCATGGCCCTCTGGCAGGACGCGCACTCCGCGGCGCAGAGCGGATCGGAGGCGCCGGCCGGCACGGTATTGACTCAGGCGAACTACCTCGCACGACTCGACGCGCATGCACTGCAGATCACAGGCCGCATTCAGTTCGAAACACTCCGCGCCGGATGGCAAGCGATCGATTTGCCGTTTGGCGGTCTCGCGATCGAGTCCGCGAGATTGGGAGAGCAACCGGCCAAATTCGGCCGCAAGGAGGACGGAACGCTGTTCCTGCTGCACCGCGAGCAGGGCCGTTTCGTATTGAGCCTGGAGATGTCCGCGCCGTTGGTCAGCCAGGATGGTGACTTGGCCGTGACGCTCAAACTGCCCCCCGTAGCCGCCTCCGAGTTGGCGCTCGAACTTGACGCGGAGAAGCAATTGCGGATTGGTGAGGCAACGATCCCGCCAGATACGATCCCACCAGATAGTGTGGGCAAGGGCCTCCAGCGGATTCGCGTGGCGGTGGACAAGACGGGTCTGGTGCCCCTCTTGATCTCCGATCGCTCGGTAGGCGGCCACCGCGCGCCACTGGTGCTGGCCCGCAGTCGCTCGTCCGCCACGGTCGAACCAGCAGGGCTTCGCTGGCAGGTGACGCTCGATCTGGATGTCTATGCGCGCGGTGCGGACGAGTTTCGTCTGGAACTGCCCGCCGCGGTGGACGTGGCCGACATCAAGGCCCCGGAACTGGCGCGGTGGACCTTGCAGGAGCCGGTGCGTGACACGGTCAGCGTGAGCCTGAGTTTCCGCAAGCCCTTTCTTGGCCGACGCACCGTGGAACTGCTCGGGCTGGCGCCGGCGCCCCTTTCCCAAGAGTGGAATCTACCCACCGTGCGCGTCCCGCAGGCGGCTTCGCACGTTGGCCAGGTGCTGGTGCACGCCGCGCCATCGCTGCGCATCGAGGTCGGCGAGCTGGCTTCGATCCGGCCCGAGCGTGTTGAGCCGGCGGACGGTGACAGCCTCAACGCGCCGTGGGAGTTCGCCTTTTGGGATGAGAACTTCCAACTGCCGCTCCAGGTCACCACGCGTCAGGGCGTATCCCAAGCTTCCGTGGCGACGCTCGTCGAAGTAGATCGAGCGGGCGTGCAACTGAAGAGCAGCGTGACCGTCCAGCCGAGATACGCTCCCCTGTTCGGGATCCCCGTCCAATTGCCGCGCGATTGGGAAATTACCTCCGTGACGTCGGCTGGCACGCCCATGGAGTGGGAAGCGATACGTGCCGAAGCGGAGGATCCTGCGAGTGAGCCGCCGCGGCAGACGATTCAGATTGAGCTGGACAGCCCGCTGACGCCGGACCAGTCGTTGGAGTTCTCGCTCACGGCGGAACAGCATCCCGCGGATTGGCTCGAGCAGGACGACGGATACAGCGAACTGCCGTTGCCGGAATTACGGCTTGTCGGCGCCGCCGAGGTGGAGGGGACCCTCTTGGTGCAGGCGCCGTGGGACATGGATGTGCTTGTGTCCGGTCTTTCCGCCGACCTGCGACCGGTGGCTGCCGAGCGGCCTGCGGATGACACACCCGAGCGGCAGGCAGGCACGGCTCTGCAGTACCAATACCAGGACGACGCGCAAATTCGCGGGAGCATCCAGGCGCGGATGAAACCTGCCAAGGTGTCGGCCGAGACGCTGGCCTTCGTGCGGCCGGACCACGCCAAGCTCGACATGCACTACCAGCTCGACTTGCACATTACGCAGGGCAGCGTGCGACGGATTCGTTTCAGGCTACCTGCCGCCGTGGGCAACAAGATCCAGGTCGTCCCGGTCGAGTGCGCCGCGCGCATCATCGAGCAGCAGATCATCGCTGCCACCGCTGCTGACGGGCAACTTGCCGCGGCAAATCTGTGGCAGATTGTGCTCGATCGGCCGGTCACCGGTGACGTGACGTTGGCGCTGGAGTTCGAACAGGCGTTTGCGCCGCCGGCGCCGCGCGCGGCTGCCGCTGCCGTGACAGGCGACGAGACCCGCGAGCGGTCAGAGATTCCCGTGCTGGTTGTGGCCGATGTGTCGCGACAGAGCGGCGTCGTCGCGCTGGAGGCGGCCGGTGATCAGCAATTGGCATACGAACCGGACGGCCTGCGCGACATCGACCCAGCGGATGTGGGCGAGCCGAAAGTCTATGTTCCCCGCCAGAGAGTTGTGGCCGCGTATCAGTATCCGCGACTGCCCTACCGCCTCACGATCGCCGCCACCCGCCACGCTTCCGAGTCGGTTCTCACGGCGATCTGTGAATCAGTCGACATTACCAGTGTTGCCGGACGGCAAGGACATCTGCGCCATCAAGCCCGGTTCTGGCTCCGCAGCGCCAATCTGCAACAGGTGCCGGTGACGCTGCCGGAGAACGCCGAGTTGTGGTCGGTCCTGCTGGACGGCGAACCGGCGGAGGTGCGGCAACAAGACGGTACCTACATCGTGCCGCTGCCAGCCCGGCGCGCCGATGCAACCAGCGCGCCGCGCGAACTGACACTGCTCTACGAAACTGCCTGTCCACCTCTGGCTACCAGCAGTTTCTGTGATCGGCTGCGACCACATATCGTGCGGCAGGCCGGCCCGCAGATCCTGTTGACGACGTTGGGCACGACCTGGAACGTGCATCCACCCCAGGGAGCCGATCTCGTGTCCAGCGGGGGAGACTTTGAGCCCGTGTCGCGGCTCACGCGTCCGACTCTGCTCAGCCACCTGGCGGAGTCGGTGGCCTTCCAGAGCACGTATCAACTCTCCTGGAAAATCGCCGGACTCGTGGCCGGAGCCGTGGGCGTGCTACTGCTCGCGCTGTTGAGCACAGGCAAAGGGTGCGCCGTCAACCTGACCACATTGCTCACCGTGGTCGTCGTGATCGGTATGCTGATCGCACTGCTGTTGCCAGCCACGCAATCGGCCCGTGAGGCGGCGCGGCGCATGAGTTGCAGCAACAACCTCAAACAGATCGGCTTGGCGCTGCACAACTACCATGACGTTCACAAGCAGTTTCCCCCTGCCGCGATCGGACCTCACAACGCGCCACGCGAGCGACAATTCAGCTGGCTTGTGGCGCTGCTGCCTTACCTTGAGCAACAGGTGATGTACGATGCGCTGCGGCTCGATCTCCCGTGGGATCACCCGCACAACGCGGGTGTGCTGCAGATGTATCGGCCGTTTGTCGTCTGTCCTTCCGATCTGGCATCGCACACCACGCAAGAGGGATACGCCCGGACGTCTTATGTCGCCGTGACAGGGGCGAATTTCACTGACGGTCCTGGTAGTCCCGAGGGTGTCATCGGATATGACCGCGGGCTGACTCTCGGTGAGATCACGGATGGGACGAACAACACGATCGTGGTGGCCGAGGTCACGGACGGCGGGCCCTGGTTTGCCGGCGGCAGTGGCACGGCGCGCCACATCGACAGCTGGTTACAGAACCGAGCCTGGAGCCAGCACCCAGGTGGAGGCAACGTCGTCTTCGCGGACGGGAGCGTGCAGTTTCTCAGTGCCACGATGGACGTGCAGACGCTTCGCAGTCTGGCTACGGCACGCGGTGGTGAAGCAACACCGGGGCAGTCGCCGGACGCGATGTCTTCAGCTCCGGCGCTGGATACTTCCGCGGGAGAACAGACCGTGGATGGACGGCATGCTGTTGACCCTGCCGCCTCACAGGGCGCTGCCGTTGAGCGCGTGGCAGGTGGCGCAGTGCGTCCGGCGAGCAGCGACCGAGCGCGTCTGTCCCTGCGCATCGCCCTGGAAACGGGCGAGGAGACGATGGTTCCGTTCCGCCGTGATGGCGGTCCAGGGGAACTCGTCATCGGGTTCCAGGACCGGACCGTGGTGCACACCTTGCGTTGGTTCCTGGTGTCGGCAGCCGTGCTGGCGGCCTGGATGCTGCGTCGCGTCTCGGCGTTCTGGCGCGCGTCGGCATTCACGGTCGGTGTGGCACTGCCCATCGGATTGGCTGGGCTGGTGCCGCTGGCCTGGACGCCGCTGCTCGATGGAACGCTGCTTGGCGCCCTGGCGGCCGGCGTGTTGTGGCTGCTCCCAAGCATCTGCGGGGCGGCGAAAAGGACACTGCGCCTTTCGGCTGCCACCGGCGTGATCGTGGGGGCGGTGATCCTGGTGCCGGCGGATGTCAGTGTAGCTCAGGAGCCGCCCGCGGAACCGGCTGCCCCGGCACCTGCCGCGCCGGTGCAACCCTCCAATCTGACCCTCTTCATACCGTACGGTCCGGACGAGCATCCGCCGCTGGAGCACGCGCGCGTCTTCCTGCCTCACGCGGAGTATCTGCAGCTTTGGAGACAGGCACATCCGGAAGAGATTCCGCAGCCGGCACCCAACGTCGGAGCCGCGGTGAGCGAAGCCGAGTATCTCGGGCAGCTGGAAAAGGACGCGGCGCGGTTTCGCGGGCGGCTGGTGATTCATCAGTTCGAGGATCGCTGGGTGCCCATGGCATTGCCTTTGGGTGACGTGGCGTTGGAGAGCGCGGCCATCAATGGCCAACCGGCTGCGTTGAACGGTGACCCGCCGGTGATCTACCTGGAGCATGCCGGGTTGCATGTGGTGGACATCCAGTTCAGCGTGCCGGTCAGCCGGTTGGGGGCCACGGGGCGCTTCACCATTCCCCTGCGCGCCGTGCCTGCGGGGCGCCTGCTTTTCCAGTTGCCCGCGGAGGACCTGGATGTCCAAGTGGTGGGGGCCCAGGGCGGCTGGCAGCGGCAGACGGGTACGCCTGTGTCCAACGACGGTGCAGCAACCGACACGTCTGCCGCGGAGGGTGTGGACGATGTGATCAGTATTCCCCTTGGCAGTGCCACGGACCTGTCCGTGCGTTGGCAACCGCGGCGCGAGGAGACGCGCGGAAATCAACTGGTCAGCGTGGAGCAATCGTTGTTCGTGCGCATCCTCGATTCCGGCCTGCACGTGACCAGCGACCTGCACTATCAAGTGCAGCAGGGAGCGGTGAGCAATGTGCGGTTGAGCATCCCGCCGGGCATTACCGTGCAGAGTGTCGTGGGTCAGGAGGTGGCCGACTGGTCGATTGAATCCGATGCGGGCGACGGTTCCGGTCCTGGTGGACAGCGGCTCGTCATTCCGCTGAAGTCGGAATTGACGGCCGGCACGGACCTGACTGTCCACGGTTACCGCCGCCATAGTCCATCCGGGGACACGGATGTCGAGGCCTTCACGCCGCTCGGTGTCGTGCGAGAAACGGGACGCATCGCACTCGGCTGTTCCAGTCCGTTTCGCGTGCGCGTCCATCGCATTGACCAGCTGGATCAGATCAATCATACCGACATGCAGTTGCCGGCGACGTGGGACACGGCAAGCCCGCTGCTGGCTGCTTATCGGTACGCTGCGCGCCCGTGGCAGTTACAGATTCAGGTGGAACGACAGGGGGCGCGGGTGGACGCCGACGTGCTGACGGCGGTTACCGTATCCGGGCGGGAGACGACGATGCGGTGCCTGCTCGGCGTCGAGGTGTCGGACGCGCCAATCGCTGCGCTGGGATTCCGCTTGCCGGCCGCATTGAGAGTGGCCCAGGTGCGCGTGCCATCCGGCGCTGACTGGTTCATCGACCGCCAGACAGACTGCCAACGGCTGACGGTGAACCTGGACGCACCGTCGATCGGCCGCAGGGAAGTAGCCGTCAGCGGTTCACTTGCGCGGGATGCCGGCGAGTCGGCGTATGTCCTGCCCCAGATCACGGTCGACGATGTCGATGTGCAGCGCGGCCAACTGGCGATCTATCTCGAGGACCAGCTTGAGGCGGTCCTGGTCAGTGATGGCGGCGCTCACCCGGTTCCACCAGCCGCGCTCGATAGCGCGTTGTGTCCCGCCACCGGTCCGGCTGCGCGCTATGCCTTTCGCTATGACGCACCTCCGCAAGGATTGCAGTTGCGTGTGACGTCAGCCCCGTCGCGACTCAACGCGGACGTGACCACGGTGGTCAGCGTCCGTGATGGGGCGGTGGCGTATGTGAGTCAAGTGGATTTTGAGGTGCGGCAGGCCGGTCGTTCGCAATTCCAGCTCGTGACGCCCGGTTGGTTGGGAGAAGATGTTGAGGTCCAGGGGGATGCGATCAGACAGATCCAGTCCCGGGCAAGCGACGAAGGACGCACGTGGGAGATTGAACTGCAGCAGTCTGTGTTGGGAACCTATCGCCTGCAACTGCTGCAGACGGTGCCGCTAGCCGCTGACGGCAGCGTGTCCGCGGCCATCATTCGCCCTGGCGATGCAGAACGCATTCGCAGCCACGTGGTGCTGGAGAACCTCACCGCCGACGAGATTGCCGTGGACACGATCAGCGGCGCGACGGCCATGGCGATCGCTGACGTTCCGGCACCGCTGGCGGATGCAGTGCGTCAGCAAGCGGTGGCCGCTTATCAAGTCACCGAGGCGGCCGTACTGACGTGGCAGCGCCGGGTGCGTGAGCAGGAGTCGGGACTGGCCGCGAGCATCAGTCTGGCCGATGTGACGACGGTCATTCATGCAGATGGCCGCTATCGCGCCCGGGCCGCCTACAACATCCGCAACTTCACGTTGCAGTTCCTCGAACTGGAATTGCCACCCGACAGCGCGGTGTGGTCCGTGCACGTGTCTGGCCAGCCGGTCCGCCCGGCGAAATCACTCCGGCAGGGTCGCACGGTGACGCTACTGCCGCTGCAGAAGACCTCGGCCGGGGACTTTTCGTCCAAGGTGGACTTGATCTACTCCGGTCGCCTGGAGACGCCGTTGAGCAACGGGCCGCAGGTCCGGCCAAGTGCTCCACGCATCCTCAGCGATGCGCCGGTCTCACG
>DAISIS010000074.1:0-15880 GCA_036821925.1 Pirellulaceae bacterium | reverse complement strand
GTTTTCAGTGTTCAGTTTTCAGTGTTCAGTTTTCAGTGTTCAGTTTTCAGTGTTCGGTCATGAAGCAGGGCCATCGCTGGGCGCTGGGTCTTGCGTCTTCCCAGAGCCCGGCGTCTTGATGCCTGCCCCCACCTATCCCCCTCCCCAGCCTCCAGCCACTGAACACTGAAAACTGAACGCTTCAAACTCCCCTGCTAGCACCCCTCTGGCACGGCGGCAAAAAGATCTGGACACTCGCCCCGCATTGCGGTACTCTCCGCCCCTCTTCTCCACAACATGTGCAGTCACGTTTTTCGACGCTTTCCCCCTTGAGTTCCACGCGGGGCCGCGCTCCGCATTGAATCGATCGGACGGCGATGTCACGGATGTCTCGGTGGCGAGATCTGCTTTTCCCTGTCGGGATGATCACCAGCGTGCTGGTGATTCTGGTCCCGCTGCCGCCGTTTCTGCTGGACATCCTGCTGGCGGGCAACATCACGATCGCGATCATTGTGTTGCTCACCACGATCTACGTGCGGACGCCGCTGGAGTTCAGCATTTTTCCTTCGTTGTTGCTGGCCACGACGCTCGGGCGGCTGGTGCTGAACGTGGCCTCGACGCGTCTGATCCTCACGCACGCCCAAACCGACGGTCTCGCGGCGGCCGGGGAGGTGATCAGCAGTTTCGGCCAGTTCGTGGCGGGGGACAAGGTCGTAGTCGGCCTGATCCTGTTCGTGATCATCGTGGTGATTCAGTTTGTGGTGATCACGAAGGGTGCGACGCGGATCAGCGAAGTGGCCGCGCGGTTCGCGTTGGACGGCATGCCGGGTCGCCAGATGGCGATCGACGCTGATCTGAACGCGGGCGTGATAGACGAGCGGGAGGCGCAGCGGCGGCGGACCGAAATCACACTCCAGGCGGACTTTTACGGGGCGATGGATGGTGCCAGCAAGTTCGTGCGGGGGGATGCGATTGCGGGCATCATCATCACGCTCATCAACATCATGGGCGGCCTGATCATCGGTGTGTGGGAAGCCCAGATGACGTTTGCCGAGGCGGGCTCGCTGTTCACGAAGCTGACGATCGGCGACGGCCTGGTCAGCCAGGTGCCGGCCTTCTTGTTCGCGCTGGCCGCCGGCCTGTTGATCACGCGCAGCACGCAAAAGTCCAACCTGCCGAGCGACTTCGTGCAGCAGGTATTTTCACGGCCCCAGGCGCTGGCGGTGGCCGGTGGCTTTCTGCTGATCCTGGTCTTCACGAACCTGCCCCGCGTGCCGCTGCTCACCTTGGGCTCAGGTTGTTGCGCGCTGGCCGTGATACTCTCCAAGCAGAAGCGGCAGGAGGCGGCGGTCGCGTCGGCCGTCGCCCGGGCGGACGCGGAGAAGGCGAAGCAGCCCGAGGAGCGGATCGAAGACTATCTGGCCATCGATCCGATGGAGATCGAGATCGGCGTGGGCCTGATCCGCCTGGCCGACCCGAGCCGGGGTGGCGATCTGCTGCCGCGCATCACGGGGGTGCGGCAGGCGGTGGCGGCGGACATCGGCATCGTGCTGCCGAAAGTGCGAATCCGCGACAACATGCGGCTGGACGAGAGCCAGTACCGCATCAAGATTGCCAACAACCCGGTCGCCGAGGGGCAGCTTTATCCGGACCGGCTGCTGGCGATGGATTCCGGCATGACGACCGGCGTCGTACCGGGTCTGGAGGCCCGCGACCCGGCCTTCCAGCAACCGGCGGTGTGGATCGAGCCGGCCCTGCGTGACCGGGCCGAGATGTGCGGCTACATGCCGGTGGAGCCGGCCGCCGTGCTGGCGACGCATCTGCAGGAAGTGGTGCGGCGGCATGCCGACGAGTTGCTCACGCGCGACGCGACCAAGCATCTGATTGACGAACTCAAACGGATCGCGCCGGCCGTCGTCGACGAGCTGATCCCCGGCATGATGAAGCTGGGGGACGTGCAGCAGGTGCTGCAGCTGCTGCTCCGCGAGCAGGTGCCGATCCGTCAGCTGAGCACGATTCTCGAGACCCTGGGGGATTACGCGCCGCGCACGAAGGACCCCATCTGGTTGACGGAATACGTGCGGCACCGTCTGGCGCGCACGCTCTGCACGAGGTACCGCGACAGCGCGAACCGGTTGTTCGTCGTCACGCTGGATCCGGCGCTGGAGGAGCGGATTGCGGCGGGGCTGGAGCACAACGAACGCGGCCTGTTCGTGCGGATGTCGCCGCAGGCGGTCGAGACCACCTGCGCCCTGTTGGCCGCCGGCCTGGCCCGGCTGGCGCAGGGCCATCATCCCCCCGTGCTGCTCGTCAGCCCGCAGATTCGGCCCGGCCTGAAGCAGTTGACGGCCGGCAATCTGCCGAATCTGCACGTGCTGAGCTACAACGAGATCACCCGGGACACGCAGATTGAGTCGGTCGGAATTGTCAACGATGCGACGGGAGGCGGGCGGTAACGGACGCGTGCCGCGCCCCCGGGCCTCCCCGGACCAGCCCGAAGCTTGCCACCAGAAGGAATCACCATGGACGTCAAAACGTATCGAGCCCGCTCGATGCAGGAAGCGCTGCAGCTGGTACGCCAGGATCTCGGGTCTCACGCCGCCGTACTGCACACGCGGGAGCTGCGTGGCGGGCTCCTGCAGCGGCTCTTGGGCGTCCGCCAGATTGAGGTCACCGCGTCGGCCACGGTCCATGTGCCCAGCCGGTTTGCCGAGCCGCTCGAGGCGGCCGCGCCGGCCGGCGGGGCGGGGGGCGAGGTCTGCGGCGTGCGAGGGCCGGTGCAGCGCCGCGAGACGGCGCCGATTCCGCCGGCGGACCAGCAGAGCTTCCGGGCCCAGTTTCGCGACGATCTGCGCTGCCAACTCGACGGCCTGCAGTCGATGGTAGAGGATCTGTGCCAGCGCCGCGCGCCGGCAACCGGCCCGGACCTGCCGGCCTCCCTGTTCCACCTGTACACCGACTTTATCGACGCCGAGGTGCGTGAGGAGTTGGCGCGCGAGCTGATCGACCGGCTGCGGCACGGGGCGGCCCCCGGCGATCTCGAAGACGCCGTCCTGCTCAAGGCGCGTCTGGTCCGGATGATCGAAGCCGAGCTGCAGGTGACCGGTCCGCTGCGTGTCACGCCGGGTCACCGCCGGCTGGTCGCGCTGGTCGGCCCCACCGGGGTCGGCAAGACCACCACCATCGCCAAGCTGGCGGGGAACTTCCATCTGCGGGAGCGCCGCCGCGTGGGGCTCATCACGGTCGACACCTACCGTATCGCCGCGGTGGAGCAGCTGCGGACGTATGCCGACATTATCGACCTGCCCATGGAAGTGGTGGCGACGCCGCGGGAGATGCGCCGCGCTGTCGAACGCCTGGCCGATCTCGACCTGATCCTGATGGACACGGCCGGCCGCAGCCCCCGCGACGAATTGAAGATCCAGGAGCTCCGCAGCCTGCTGGCCGAGGCCGGCGCTGACGAGGTGCACCTGGTGCTGAGCAGTGTCAACAGTCTGGAAAACCTGAAGAAGACGGTGCGGCAGTTCGCCGATGTGGGCATCACAGCCGTCGTCCTCACCAAACTCGACGAAGCCACCGGCCTGGGGACTCTCCTCCCGCTGCTGCGCAGCTGTCGCCTGCCGCTCAGTTACGTCACCCACGGCCAGAATGTGCCGGACGACATTGCGGCCGCCGACCGCCGCAAGTTGACCCGCCGCATCCTGGGCATCGACGCTGCGAGCTGAGACGCGGAGACGAGGACGCCATGCTAGATCAAGCTGCCGAACTGCGAAATCTGGTGTCGCAGACCAGTCGCGACACGCAACTGTCCCACGGCCCTCAGCCGCGCCTCGTCGTGCTCGCCGGCGGCAAGGGGGGCGTCGGAGTGACCACACTGGCCATCAACGTGGCGATCAGCCTGGTGGACCAGGGGCTGCGCGTCGTGCTGGTCGATGCCGACCTCTACCGGGCCGATGTGGCCAGCTTGTGCCGGCTGCCCGAACGCGGGCATTTAGGAGATATTCTCTCGGCGCGGCGGGACATCCATGAAGTGCTGGAACGCGGGCCGGGCGGAATCCTGGTCGTGCCCGGCGTGTGGGCTCCGGACCACGAAATCCCCTTCAGCCTGCATGCCCAGCATCGGCTGGTCCGCCAGATCCGCTCCCTCGGACGGCACGCTGACATCGTTCTGATCGATGTCGGCAGCGCTTCGCCCGATGCGCTGCATCGGTTCTGGTTCGGCGCCGACGAGGTGGTGCTGATCACGACTCCCGACGCGGTGTCCGTCATGGACTGTTACGCGACCGTCAAGACAGCCCTGGCGGGCGGCGCCGCGCCAGACGCCCTGCGGCTGATCGTCAACAAGGTGGAAGACCCGGCCCAGGCCACCGATGTGCATCGCCGCATGGACCAGTCGGCCTGGCGGTTTCTGCAGCGGCACATCACGGCGCTGGGAAGCGTGATGCGGGACCCGGAAGTCGTCCGCGCCGCCAGTCTCGCGACCCCGCTGATGCTGAGTATCCCCGCCTGTCCTGCCGCTCGCGCCGTGGAGGCGGTGGCAGCAGCGCTGGCGGCCACACAAACCAATGCCAAACGCACGGCCGCGTGAAGGCGACCGGAGATGCGGATCTGTGAATATCCTGACACCATCGACCGCGGAGAAAAACAGCAGCACGAGATCTTCGATTGATCCTGATGCCCCCCGCCGACCGATATACAAGAGAGGCGGCGGTATGCCGCCGGCCGTTAATCTGGATGATTTAGCGCGACTCTGCGGGAAGACCGGAGCGGGACATGGGACGCACGTTTGCGGGAACCTTGGGCCTGCTGGCCTTCGGCACAGTGATCGCCCGCTGTCTCCTGCGGGGCGGGAACATGGAAGCGACACTGCTGACCGCCTCGTGGACGCTGTTCGCCTTCGCGGCCCTGGGATACATCATCGGCTCTATTGCAGAAAGGACTGTTGTCGAGGCGATCGAAACCAGGTTCCACGCCCAGTGGCAGGCCGCCGAATCGGCCGGCTCAGCGGCACATGCGAACGACGCCTCAACGGGCCGGCCCGGCGCAGTGACATGATGCGCTCCGCCGCGCGGACCCCGGACACTCGCACCAGGCGAGTCTCGGAGATGGAACTCACGCGTTTAGCTGCCGCTGGCGGCACTATGGATCACGGAGGATTGCATGGCCACGACCATTGCACCCAAGGATGCAGCGACGGATGCAACCAAGGACGCAACCAAGGACGCGAGCAAGGACGACATCCAGGAGGTCTGGCGACGGTACAAAGCGGATCGCAGCCAGAAAGAGCTTCGCAACCGGCTGGTGGAACGCTACCTGCCACTCGTCAAATACAACGGAGAGCGCATCTGGGCCCGCCTGCCGGAAGGGGTCGAACTGGATGACCTGATCTCGGCTGGCGTGTTCGGATTGATGGACGCCATCGACGCGTTCGATCTGTCGCGCGGCGTGAAGTTCGAGACCTATTGCGTGCCGCGCATTCGCGGCGCCATGCTCGACGAGCTGCGCACCATGGACTGGGTCCCGCGCCTGGTGCGGTCCAAGGCCAGCAAGCTGTCCGAAGCCACCAAGACCCTGGAAGCCAAACTGGGGCGTCAGCCGACGGAACGGGAGTTGGCCGAACATATGAATCTGAGCGTCCAGGAACTGGAAAAGATGATGCTCGATGCCAACGCCGTGAATCTGATCAGCCTGAACAAAAAGTGGTACGAGACCGACAGCTACAAAGACGTCCGCGAAATCGACATCCTGGAAGACAAGAAGGGTGAAGATCCCACACGCCGCATCCAGAAGAACGACCTGATGCGACTGGTCACCAAGGGACTCAACCGCAACGAGCGGTTAATCATCATTCTGTACTACTACGAAGAGTTGACCATGAAGGAGATCGGGGCCACGCTCGACCTGAGCGAGAGCCGCGTCAGCCAGATGCACAGCAGCATTGTGCAGCGTCTGCAGGCCCAACTGGGACGGCGGCGGCCCGAGTTCGGCACCTGAGGGCGGCCACCCCGCTGGCCGCCCGGCGCGCCCCGCATCGCGCGGCGTTGCCGCAGGTCGGCGCAACGCCGTCCGCCCCCCCCGGCCTCCTCACTCACCGCGGCAGGCGCGCCTCGTCCTGCCGCCTCCACCCCCGGGACGCCGCCCCGCGCGTCCTCCCGCTCGCCGCGCACCGCACATTCGCAGGTCGCCCCCAGTCTGCTATCCTGGAGACGTGAACCACAGGTGCGGCGCTTCGATCGACCAGTACTCCGACAGGAAACGGACGGATGGGCGAAAAAGACAAAGAGGGCAAGAACAAGTCACGGCGGTGGGTCGGGTTCGATCTGGGCGGCACGAAGATCATGGCCACCGTGTTTGACGACGCGTTCCAGGTGCTGGGACAGAAGCGTCGCAAGACGCGGGGCGAGAGCGGCCAGAAGATCAGCGTCGACCGGATCCGGGAGACCATCGAGCAGGCGTTGGAGAACGCCCAGGTGGGGCCCCAGGAGCTGGGCGGCATCGGCGTCGGGTGCCCCGGGCCGGTCGATCCCGAGCAGGGAATCGTCCTGGAAGCGTCCAACCTGGGCTGGAAGAACGTCGACCTGTACAGTCCGCTGCAGTCGGCGTTCGGCACCGACGTGCACCTGGTCAATGATGTGGACGCCGGGGTGTACGCGGAGAACCTGTTTGGGGCCGCGAAAGGGGCGCGGACCGTGTTCGGGATCTTTCCCGGGACCGGCATCGGCGGCGGCTGCGTCTACAACGGCGAGATCATCCAGGGGAAGAACATCACGTGCATGGAGATCGGACACATGGAGGTCACGGCCAAGGGGGGGCTGTGCGGCTGCGGTCAACGCGGCTGCCTCGAGACGGTCGCCAGCCGTCTGGCGATCTCGGCCGAAGTGGCGAAAGCGGATTTCCGTTCGCAGATCAAGAAGCAACGACCGGGTACCGATCTGGCCAACATTCGCAGCGGGATCCTGGCCACGGCGATCAAGGCGGGCGACGAGACGGTGGACAAGATCGTGCGGAAGGCGGCCCAGCACATCGGTGTCGCGCTGGCGAACGTGATCCACCTGCTGGCCCCCGACGTCATCGTGCTGGGGGGCGGGCTTGTGCAGGCGATGCCGGAACTGTTCATTGACGAGGTGTCGCGGACGGCCCGGGATCGGGTGATGAAGTCGTTCCGGGACACGTTCCGGGTCGTGGAAGCGAAGCTGGCCGACGGCGCCACGGTCATGGGAGCGGCCGCGTGGACGCGCCACCGGCAGACACAGCGTTGAGCCGCTTCCTGCCGACCCGCGGGGTGGGGCCTGGTCGCAGCTCTGGTATTAGCGTGAGAAGGCGTCGAGAGACACATGGACGCGAAACTGCCCGAAGCGGCTGGGAGTCGCCAGCCACCCGCCATCAAGACCGTCGCCGTGATCGACATCGGCGCGACCTCGATCCGGATGGCCATCGGTGAGATCGGCGAGTCGGGGAGCGTGCGCACGCTCGATACGCTCTCCCAGGCGGTCAGCCTGGGCAAGGACACGTTCTCCGACAACGTCATCCGCAAATCCACGATGGAGGAGTGCGTCCGGGTGCTCCGCGCCTACCGCAACATCGTCGAGCAGTATCGGATCAAGATCCCGGAGCACGTGCGTGTGGTGGCCACCAGCGCGGTGCGGGAAGCGCGCAATCGGCTGGCGTTCATCGACCGGGTCTACATCGCTACGGGACTGGTGATCGATCCGATTGACGAAGCGGAAGTCACCCGCATGACGTACCTGGGGGTGCAGCCCTACCTGCGGAACGAACCGGCCCTGGCGCAGGCCCGCACCGTGGTGGTGGAGATCGGCGGCGGCAGTACCGAACTGCTGCTGGTCTCCCACGGCAACGTGGTCGCGGCGTACACGTTTCGCATTGGCTCCCTGCGCCTGCGCAAAGTGCTGGAGGCATACGATGCGCCGGCGGCCAAGGTCCAGCACGTGATGGCCAGCCAGATCCAGCGGATGGTGGATGAAGTGCGGGAACAGGTGGGGGGCGACGGACCGGTGGAGATGATCGCCCTGGGGGGGGACGTGCGTTTTGCCGCCGCCCAGCTGCTCCAGGACTGGCGTCCCGACCAGCTGACCCGCCTGCCGGTCAACGCGCTGGCCGATTTCACGGCCAAGTTGATCACGTTGTCGGACGACCGGATCGTGCACCGGCACCACTTGAGTTTCCCGGAGGCCGAGACGGTTGGCCCGGCGCTGTTGAGCTACGTGATGCTGGCCCGGGCGCTGAATGTGGAGAACGTGTTGATCACCAACACGAACCTGCGGGACGGCCTGCTGCAGGAGATGGCGGTCGGCCAGGCCTGGACGCAGGAGTTCCGCCAGCAGATTGTCCGGTCGGCCTTGAACCTCGGCCACAAGTACGGCTTTGACGAGCCGCACGCGTCCCATGTGGCCCGGCTGGCCAGCCGGCTGTTCGAGCAGCTGCAGCCCGAGCACCAGCTGGATTTGCGGCATGAGATCGTACTCCACGTGGCCGCGCTGCTGCACGAGATCGGCGGTTTTGTCAGCCACCGCAGCCTGCACAAGCACTCGATGTACCTGATCCGCAACAGCGAGATCTTCGGGCTCGGGAAGCGCAATCTGCTGCTGGTGGCGCTGGTCGCGCGCTACCACCGCCGCTCCGCCCCGCAGCCGCTCCACGAAGGCTACGCCACGCTGACGCGTGAGGAGCGGGTGGCGGTGTCCAAGATGGCGGCCCTGCTGCGCGTCGCCGTCGCGCTGGACGAATCGCGGAGCCAGCGGATTCACGATTTCACGTGCCGGGTGGAAGGTTCCCGACTGGTGATCTCCATGGCGCGTGCGGAGGACTTGTCCCTGGAACAGCTCGCGCTCCGTCAGAACGCGGGGCTGTTCGAGGAGGTATTCGGCCTGCGGGTCCTGCTGCGGATCTCCCGCTGAGGGCGTGCAGGGCAGGGGGGAAGGCTCACCGGCCGGCCCCCGGTTCACACTGCGGTAGATCACTATGAAAGCCACTGCCACGCGGTACCTGAACCGCGAACTGAGCTGGTTGGAGTACAACCAGCGGTTCCTGGACGAAGCCTGCGACAACGGCATCCCGTTGCTCGAACGGCTGCATTCCCTGGCGCTGACGAGTCTGCATCTCGACGAATTCTTCATGGTGCGTGTCGGCGCGCTCAAGCTGCTGGTCGACCACCGCTGCGAGGCTCCCGACATCGCCGGCCTGACACCTGGGAAGCAGCTGGAGGCGATCCTGGAGCGGACGCGCGCCATGTGCGCCGACCAGTACGCCTGTTTTGAGGAGCTGGAGCAGGCGTTGGCGGGCGCCGGGATCCAGCGGGTGCGGCCCGGCACGCTGTCGGAGCGGCAGGTGCGGATGGTACAGCAGGTGTTTGAGACTGAGATCGCCTCCGTGCTGTCGCCGCTGGCGGTCGACGCGCAGGGACACTTCCCCCCACTTCCCAACCAGACGGTGATTGTGGGCATCCGGCTCAAGAACGCGACCGGCCAGCGCGTCGTGATCATTCCCTTCGGCCCCGCCACCCACCGGTTCCTGACGCTCTACAGCGAAGGGGGCTATGCCTACCTGCTGCTGGAAGATGCCATCGCCCTGTTCGTCGGGCGGCTGTTCCCCGACGAGGAGCTGCTGGAATGCGTCCCGTTCCGCCTGACGCGGCACGCGGACGCGCCGGTGCGGCGGGACCTGGCCGGCGATCTGCTCCAGCAGTTGCCGGAACTGAGCGACGAGGCGTTGGCCCGCGACTGCGTGCGGCTGGAGATCGATCAGCGCGCCAGCGCCGAACTGCGTGATTTCATCCTGGCCGCTTCCCCGGCTCCCACCCCCTGCGTGTTCGCGGTGCCCGGCCCTCTCGACCTGGCGGCGTTCGGCCAGCTGCACCGCCTGGCCGGGTTCGAGAAACTCAAGTACGACACCTGGCCCCCCCAGCCTTCTCCCAGCGTCGACCTGACCGCCAGCATGTTCGACACCCTCTCGAACAAGGATGTGCTGCTGCACCATCCCTACGACAGCTTCGACCCGATCATCCGGCTGCTGGAAGAGGCCGCCGAGGATCCGGACGTGGTGGCCATCAAGCAGATCCTGTATGGCACCGACCACGACAGCCCGCTGGTCGAGGCCCTGATCCGCGCCGCCGAGCACGACAAGTACGTCACCGCCATCATCGAACTCAAGTCGCGTTTCCGCGATGCGCACAAGATGGCGTGGGCCAAGACGCTGGAACAGGCCTCGGTGCAGGTGATCTATGGCGTGCAGGGTCTGCGGACCCACGCCAAGCTGTGCGTCGTCGTGCGCCGCGAGCCCGACGGGCTGCGGCGCTACGTGCACTTCGGCACCGGAGATTACAGTGAAACGACCGCGCGGTTGTACAGCGACGTCAGTCTGTTGACGTGCGACGAAGAGTTGGGCGCGGATGCGACCGACTTCTTCAACTCCGTCACCAGCCACGCCTACGCGCAACGGTTCCGCAAGATCGACGCCGCGCCGGCCGGGCTCCGCCCCAAGCTGATCGAGATGATCCAGATGGAGCGGCAGTGGAAGAAGCAGGGGCAGAAGGCGCAGATCATCGCCAAGCTCAACGCGCTGGGCGATCGGGAGATCATCGACGCGCTCTATGAAGCGGCCCAGGAGGGGGTCGACATCCAGCTGATCGTCTGCGGACTCTGCTGCCTGCGTCCCGGCGTCCCGGGGCTCAGCGAGAACATCCGGGTCGTCAGCGTGGTCGATCGGTTCCGCGAACACTCGCGCGTGTTCTACTTCTCCCACGGCGGCGACGAACGGGTGTTCATTTCCAGCGCCGACTGGATGCCCCGGAACCTCGACCGCCGCGTCGAACTGCTCGTGCCCGTCGAGGACCCGGCGGCGAAACGGCGTCTGATCGCCACGCTCCACGCGTACCTCCGCGACAATGTCAAAGCGGCCATGCTGTGCCGCGACGGCACGACACGCCGGGTCCGCGCGTCGGCCAAAAAGGACCGCTTTCGCAGCCAGGAAGTGCTCTATCAGCGCGCTGTGGCGGCCGTGAAGAGCGCCGAGCAGTCGCGGCGCACCGTCTTTGAACCGCACCAGGCCCCCGAACCCAATGGCTGAGTTGCCAGGGCGGATCGTTCCCATGAAGACATTGCTGATCCTGCGGCACGCCAAGTCCAGCTGGAAGGACGCCGAGTGGGGCGATCACGACCGACCCTTGAATAAACGCGGCAAACGCGACGCGCCGCGCGTCGGCCAATGGATCCAGCAGTGCCAGCTGCAGCCGGATCTGATCATCAGCTCCACCGCCAAACGTGCGGCGAAGACCGCCAGCCGGGTCGCCCGCGAATGCGGCTATCCGGATGCGATCCAACAGCGGGGATCCCTGTATCTGGCCCCCCCTGACGCCTACCTCGATGCGCTCCGCACGCTCGACGAGACGGTCAGCCGGGTCATGCTGGTCGGCCACAACCCCGGGCTGGAGCAGCTGGTTGCCCTGTTGACCGGACAGCCGGTCCCGCTCCCCACCGCGGCGTTGGCCCATATCCAGCTGGACGTGGCCCAGTGGTGCGACGTGAACACACAGACGCGGGGCACCCTGATCGATCTGTGGCAGCCGCGCAGCCGGGCATGAATGCGCCGCCTGACGTACGCGCGACCGCACTGCCTGGCAGCCGAATCCCGGCCCCAGCGGCTTGACTTCGTGCCGGGCTGGCGTAGGTTCTCAACGGCCTCTCCGCACATTGGCCGCACCGCCGCGCGCACAGCGTGGCAATTCTGCGGTCTGCAGCGATGGCAACGACGAGTGCGCCGCATGACAGCCGCGTCCAGTGAGAAACTCGATACAGCCCTGCCGACCGGGCACTACCCGGCCATCGAAGCCGCCTTGCGCGAGACGTTCGGCGTCGAGTTCCAGCTGTGGCCCGCCACGGCCCGGCCGCTGTCTGCCACCCAGCGGCCCGCGCCGGCCGACGGTAGCGCGCCGGCCGACGGTAGCGCGCCAGCGCACGTGGACAGCGGGTTCTTGGAGCGGGCGGCGCAGCCGGGCACCGACCACGTGATCGCGCGGATGGGCGCCGACCAGTGGCTGGTCGTGCTGCCACTCGAAGGGGCGTCCCACCTGCCGCTGCTCGCCTCGGCCGTCGTACGCACCAGCGATCCCGATCTGCTCGCCCGCCTCCTGCGACAGGTCCAGAAACAGATCCAGCTGCAGCGGCGGGTCCAGCTGCTCAACGACGAATGCGATCAGCTCATCGGCCAGATTGCCGCGGACTCGGAGGAGCTGACGTTCCTGCATCGGACGGCCGAACATCTGTCGCTGGCCGACCTGTCGCTCGACATCAACCAGCTGGCCCAGACGGTCTTTCCGCAGCTGCGGGAACAGCTGCACGCCGAAGCCGTGGTGCTCGTGTCGGCCGGGCGCGACAGAAGCTCCTGCCTGGTCGGGCGGCCCGTCGTATCCGTGGGCCACAATCGCCTGGACGACCGCGCCTGTTCGCGGCTGGTGGAACAGTTCCGTGACGCCGCCATGCGCCATCCGATCGTGCGCACCGGCTGCCAGAACGCGCCCGAGTTCCACGGCATCCGCGGCCTGCGGAGTTTCATCCTCGTTCCCATGCTGCGTTCGCATTCCGTCTGCGCGTGGGTGCTGGCCATCAATCGGCTGTACACCCTGTGCGATGTGCCGGAGTGCGATGTGCCGGAGGACAGCCCGCGGCACGTGAGCTGCCACGAGTTCGGTGTCAACGAAGTCAGCCTGCTGCAGTTGACGGCCGCGACCCTGGCCGCCCACGCCGCCAACATCGACCTGTTCCGCGACAAGGAACAGCTGTTCCTGGAAATGGTGCGGGCGCTGGTCAACGCGGTGGAAGCCAAGGACCGCTACACGTTTGGTCACAGCGAGCGTGTCGGGCTGTACGCGAAACACCTGGGTGCCGCGCTCGGCCTGAAAGCGAAAGTCTGCCAGCGGATCTATCTGGCCGGGTTGCTGCATGACGTCGGCAAGATCGCCGTGCACGACAACCTGCTGGCGAATGCCCACGGCTTGAACGACGACGAGTTTGCGGATATCCAGCGCCACGCGGAAGAAGGCTGGAATATCCTCTACGGACTCGACGCGTTGGACGACGTCCTGGTCGGCGTGTTGCACCACCATGAGCGTTGGGACGGCCGCGGCTATCCCGATGGCCTGCGGGAAGACACCATCCCGCTCGACGCCCGGATTCTGGCGGTGGCCGACGCGTACGACGCGATGACCAGCGACCGCCCGTACCGGCAGGCACTGCCCCAGGCCAAGGCCGAAGCGATTCTGCGGCACGGAGCCGGCGTGCAGTGGGACCCGCACATCGTCGCCACGTTCCTGCGCATCATGCCCGATACGCTGCTGATGCGAAACAGCTACGAGCCGCGGCGTCCCCCGGCGCGACGCGGCTATGCCATGCTGCGCGGCCTGCTCGACAGCCCGGAGACGGGTCCGGCCACACCGTGCACGGCAGGCCCGCCGTAAGCGTGTTCCCTCAGCGGAAGAGCCAGCGCAGGTAGAGCAGCAGGGCGGCCAAGAGCGTGATCAGTCCGCCGAGGACCAGCAGGGGTCTTGCGGGGAGCGGTGGCCGGGCGGGCGGCCGGACGTCAATCCCCGTTCCCTCGTCGTGGCCGCACTGGGGACAGTGCCGGTAGAAGCGGGGGGAGAAGACTTCGTCGCACTGTGGGCACAGGAGCAGGATCTCGACAGCCGCCTCCTCGGGTTCTGGCGATCCGGTCGTCGCGCGGCGCGTACCGCGCACGGGTGCCGCCGGGGCCAGGTATTCGGCCAGCCGGAACTGATCGCCGGCCGTGCCGCAGATGGGACAGACGGTCAGCCGCGGCCGGCCGCAATGTGCGCAGCAGGGCCAGTCCGTCCAGCGCCGCGCGCTGAGCGGCTGCGCGTGCGCTGCGGGCGGCGGGTCTGGCTGGCCGGAGGAGTTCTGCATCGCGCCCAGCATACCATGGCCACGCTGGTAGTGGCACCCGCGCGCCGGTTGCCGTATAACGGTGGCGGATCGCGCAGGCCGCAGCGGCCTGCGGGCGCGAGATCGTGGCCTGCATTGATGGAGTACCCTGTGATGTCCTGCACACGTCTGTTCGTCGGTCGTGACCGCACCCGCTGCCTGTACAGCCTGCTGGGAGTTGTGCTGGTCGGGCTGATCCCCGCTGCCGTGCTCCGGGCGGCACCGCCGCGTGTGTTGCCGGCCGGCGCGCAACCGGCGGACGTGCGGCTCGGGCCGCTGCGAGATCTCGATGGCTATTTCCCCTTCACCGTCTCGCCGTCACGCGAACACTGGGAGACGCGGGCGGCCGAGGTGCGGCAACAGCTGCTCGTGGCGCTGGGGCTGTGGCCGGAGCCGGCCCGCACGCCGCTCAATCCGGTGATCCACAGCCCGCGGGACCAGGGTGATTACACTATCGAGAAGGTGTATTTCGAGAGTACACCCGGCTTCTTCGTAACGGGGAGCCTCTACCGGCCGAAAGGGAAGCCGGACCGCTGCCCCGGCGTGTTGTGTCCACACGGCCACTGGGCGGACGGGCGTTTTTACGACTGCGGGCCCGATGAGATCAAGAAGGAGATCGTGCAGGGGGCGGAGCGTTTTGCGGACGGTGGGCGCAGCCCGCTGCAGTCGCGGTGCGTGCAGCTGGCCCGCATGGGCTGCGTCGTGTTCCACTACGACATGATTGGCTACGCAGACAGCCAGCAGATAACGCTGGACATCGTCCACGGATTCAAGACCCAGCGGCCGGAGATGAACCGGCCGCAGGACTGGGGGCTGTTCAGCCCGCAGGCAGAATCGCACCTGCAGTCGGCGATGGGGCTGCAGACCTGGAACTCGATTCGCGCCCTGGATTTCCTCCTGGCACTGCCAGATGTCGACGCCCAGCGCATCGGCGTCACGGGGGCCAGCGGCGGCGGGACGCAGACGTTTGTGTTGAGCGCCATCGATCCGCGGGTTCAGGTGGCCTGCCCGGCCGTGATGGTGTCTACGGCCATGCAGGGGGGCTGTACCTGTGAAAACGCCTCGCTGCTGCGCGTGGGCACAGGCAACATCGAGTTCGCCGCGATGTTCGCCCCCAAACCGCTGTTCCTGACCGGCGCCAACGACTGGACGAAGGAGATGGAAACCAAAGGGTTTCCCGAACTCAAAAATCACTACGCATTGTTCCAGGCGGCCGATCAGTTGAAACTGGTGCCGCTGGTTCACTTTCTGCACAACTACAACTATGTCAGCCGCGCGGCCATGTACAGCTGGCTCAATACGCACTTCCAGCTGGGGTGGTCGGAGCCGGTGGTGGAAGAGGACTACCAGCGTCTGACGGCGGAGGAGCTGACGGTCTGGGACGCCGAGCATCCGCGGTCGGAAGGCGGTCCCGAATTCGAACGCCGGCTGCTGGCCTGGTGGACGGCGGACGCCGCCCGGCAGCTGCGCGCCCTGGCGCCGCACGACGCCGATTCGCTGCGGCAGTACCAGGACGTGATGGGCCGCGGCATCCGCGCCATTCTGCGGCCGCTGGACCCCGACACAGCAGGCCTGCACTGGGAGTGCGTGGCACAGGAGGAGCAGGGCACACACGTAGCGGTGCGAGGGCTGCTGGCCCGCAAGCTGACGCCGCGCGAACAGATCGGATTCGCGCCGGGCACCGAGCTGGAGCACGCCCAGGAGCAGCTGCCGCTGGTGCTGCTGCGCCCGCAATCACCCACGGGCCGCACCTGCCTGATCGTCAGCCCGGAAGGGAAACAGGCGCTGGTCGACGCCAACGGCCAGCCGACCGCTGCGGTGCAACAGCTGCTGGCCGCCGGTGTCTGTGTGTGCGGAGTCGACCTGCTGTATCAGGGCGAGTTCCTACCGCCCGGTGCAGCGTTCACGGAGACGCGCCGCGTGCCCAATCCGCGCGAGGCGGCCGCCTACAC
>DAISIS010000073.1:0-15931 GCA_036821925.1 Pirellulaceae bacterium | reverse complement strand
GCGGCGGGGATAGGGCGGGTCCTCCTCTGGTCTCTGGAACGGTACTTTCCTCGGCTCACCGCCTGCGCCGAAGTCACTCGCAGTGAAGGAATTCGGGTCGCCGGGCGGGGGCCGCCGTGCCGATTATCCGGGTCGAGCGGGCTGCGAAGCTCCGGCCGCCTCGGCCGCCGCCGCACGCGGCCGTCGGAGGCGGGCCCGGGGACCCGTGCGCCCCCACCTCCGGTCGGCGGCGATGTGTGTCAGGCGGCCCGGGGGGCGGAAAATGGTCGGGCGGTCGAGCCGTACCGATTGTGCGGCACGTGTGGAGTTGGGGGCGGGGAGATGGTAGCCTGGGTCTGTTATGCGGCCATCCACTGAACACTCCGCGGCAAACATCCGCCAGCGAACGAAGGGCCCTGCGGCGGGCATCTGGTGCGATGCGCGCGGTGTGTGGTGCGCGGTGCTGGCCGCGCTGCTGTGCCTGCTGGTGGTCCTCACGGGCCGACTCGCCGCAGCCGCAGAGCTGGACGAGATGCTCCTCCGCGGCCGTGTCACCGCCGACGCACACGGTGTATCGGGGGTGCTGGTCTCGGACGGATATCGCGTGACGCGCACAGATGCTGCCGGCCAGTATCAGCTTCCGATCGATGGGCAGAGCGGGCGGTTCGTGTTTCTGACCACACCGCGCGGGTACTGGACAGAGGATTTCTACCGTCCGCTGGACGCCGCTCGCGCGGCCGGCCGGGCCGACTTCGCGCTCACCCCGGTGCCGCACGGCGACCAGTTCGACATCGTGTTCATCACGGACATGCACCTCGAGGAACGAGAGTTCGGCGTGCGCAAGTTCCAGGCCAGCCTGGCGGAAATCAACCAGTTGCAGCCGCCCCCGGTGCTGCTGTGGGCGCAGGGAGACATCTGCCTGCAGGGCGGATCGGGCCCGGCCTACCGGGCAGGTCTGAGCGCGGCAGCCATGCCGGTGCGCCATGGCGCGGGCAACCACGAGATGCTGCTGTCGGAGGACAATCCGCGCGGCGAGTTCGAGCGGCAGTTCGGACCCACGTACTACTCGTTCGACTGGGGTGGCGCCCACTGCATCGTGCTCGACGGCAACAAACCGGTTCCCGGTGAGGAAGGTTGGCGCGCGGTACATGGAGCGGTGGAGGGCCGGGAGCTGGCCTGGCTCGCAGCCGACCTGGCAGCCCAGCCGCAGGGCACACCGATCATCGTCGGCGTGCACATCCCGATCGTCACGACCTACCCCGAACGCCGCCAGGACAACCCCGGCGACGCGCCATACTGGGAGATGACCAATGCCCAGGCGTTGACCGATCTGCTCGCGCGCTACCGCGTGCGGCTGGTGCTGCAGGGACACATGCACGAGAACGAACGTGCGACGGTTCAGGGGGTGGAGTACGTGGAGTCGATGTCGCTGTCGGGCAGCTGGTGGAAATCGGGGAGCGGCCTGGAGCGCGGCGTGGATGGCACGCCACGCGGATACCGGATTGTCTCCGTCGACGGAGACCGCGTCACGCATCGGTTCCGGCCAAGCTGCGAATCGTACGTCGATCGTGGCGGTGAGTTCTACGGCCTCGAGCAGCCCCTCGCGCCGGGCGCGGCCACGAGCTTCGTGTTCAACTGCTACGATGCACCCAACGGCGCGACAGCCCGGGCACGGCTGGACGAAGGTCCGTGGCAGGCGATGCCCGCGCACCGGGCAGTCAACGAGGAGCTGAAGCTGGTCATGCCCCATCACTTCCGGCTGGTGGCCGACCTGAGTCGACTGCCGGCCGGGCCGCATACGATCGAAGCGGAGGTCACCTGGCCGGACGGGCAGCTGGTTCGCGAGCGCAACCCCTTCACACTCCAGGCGCCGCAGGACGAATGAGATGCCGCACACACGGCGAAAAGCGGTGCCCGCGGCCGCCCCTCCTGCCGGCCGCCGCCTCAGTAGATCTGCGGGATGATGTTCTGGTCCTCAATCGGCGGGCGGACATAGCTGTTGTCGATCCGGCGCGGCGGGAGCTCAAAGGGGCCGGGCGTCAGGTCTTCGTAGGCAAACAGACTCAACAGGTGGCTGATGCAGTTCAGCCGGGCCGACTTTTTCGAGTCCGAAGGGACCACGTACCAGGGCGCCTGCTTGATGTCGGTCACGGCGAACATCGCGTCCTTGGCCTTCGAGTACTCCACCCACCGCGCCCGGGATTCGAGATCCATGGGGCTGAGTTTCCAGCGTTTGGTGGGGTCCTGAATCCGTCGCTGGAACCGGCGTTCCTGCTCCTCGTTGCTGACCGAGAACCAGTACTTGATCAGCTGAACGCCGGCGCGGACCAGCATGCGTTCGAACTCGGGGCAGCTCCGCAGGAACTCCTGGTACTGTTCGTCCGAGCAATAGCCCATGACCCATTCCACGCCGGCGCGGTTGTACCAGCTGCGGTCGAAGATCACCATCTCGCCGGCGGCCGGCAGGTGTGCTGCGTAGCGCTGAAAGTACCACTGCGTCGCTTCCCGTTCGGTCGGGGCGGGGAGGGCGACGACCCGGCAGATCCGCGGGTTGAGGCACTCGGTGATCCGTTTGATCGTGCCCCCTTTTCCGGCTGCGTCACGCCCTTCGAACACAATCACCACTTTGGCTTTCGTGTGCACGATCCAGTGCTGGAGCTTGACCAGCTCGACGTGCAGGTGGGACAGGCACCGTTCGTACTCGCGGCGACTGATGCCCCGGCTATGCATTTTCTGATCGGTCGTTCCGCGCGGCCCCTCGGCGGGACCTGCGGCCGCGGGCGGCGCCGGGTGCGACTTGTCCGGGCTCCCCTTCTTGCTCATGGCACATCCTCGATCTTCTGCAGGAGTTCGAAGTTGCAGATCCGCATGAGTGGCATATTCCGGTCGTCCACTGCCAGCTTCTGATCGCGGTCGATCGACAGCAGCAGGTGGTTGCCTCGCAAGCTCAGGTCTTCGATGCCGGCCGCCACGAGGCGTCGCCGGGCGGCCTGCATCACGCGCACATAGGCGCGCTGGGTCAGCCGCCCCTCCCGGTAGGCTGCCAGCGCGTCGATCCCCTTATAGACCACCTCGTCCTTGGCCGCCAGCGTCTCGTCGGGCCCGTTCCAGTATCCCCAGATCGTGATGTACTCGTGCTGCCGGCTCAACAGGACGTGGTGATCGGGGGTCTGCAGGCTGGCGTGGCTGACGTAGCGGCTGTTGTCGACGAGTGACGACGAGACGGACGAGCGGTGTCCGGTCATATAGATCGCCCGCGGATAGGTCGTCTCGATGCCGCGGCGCGACAGTTCCATGGCGATCGAGAACTCTTCGAACGGGCTGTTGTATCCGTAGTCCAGGATCTGGCGTTCGCGGCGCATGAACGGGTCAGCGTCGGGGATCTGGCCGACGCGTGACACGCGCCACACGAGGTGGATATTGTCCTTGGTGACCGTCTCGTAGACCTGCTGCGAAGCGCTGATCTTGGTGCGCGGCGTCCGGCGCCACTTTTCGGGCAGGAAGTAGTCGAACAGCATGGGATCGCGTCCCACGACCCACAGCGCTCCACCGGTGCTCTCGACACGCCCGTAGACATAGTCGACCCCCAGGATCGTGACGGGGGTGAGGTTGGCCGGGAAATCCTGGCTCGATTCGAACCGGCGGGCCTGCCGGATCAGGTATTCCCGCCGCTTCTTCGCCCGGAACACCTTCTCCCGCCGCGGGGTGCGTTTGAGCAGTTCGAAGTCCACCAGCCCGTAGATGATCTGGCCGGCGCGGTCCTTCGCCAGCTGCTTGTCAGGGGTGGGACGCACGATGATGTGATGCGGCTTGCTGTCGCTGACCCAAAAACCTTTCCGATCCAGGTCCGCGTGGCAGCGATCGACCAGCGACGTCATCGTCTGCTTGTCGATCAGTCCGTCGCGGCAGGCTTCCACGGCATCGATGCCTTTGAGCCAGTCATAAATCACCGCGTAGTTCCGATTCCAGTCCAGCGGGATCTCCTCATGGCTCCGCTGAATGGCCTCCATCTTGTGGCGGCGCCGCCCGAGCTGTTCCCCCTGTACGAACTTGCGCGGCACGTAGATGGCCAGCGGTTTGTGGGTGTGGAGCCGGCCGGGGGACTCGAGGTGCGCGTTGCGCATCTCGATCACCAGGCTGAACTCCATGAAGGGGCTGTTGAATTCCGCGTGGCTGTCGGACGAACGGGTCTCGCCGGGGATATCCTGCCCCATGCGGTTCCACTTCACCACGATGTCGCAGGCCCGGCCGTCCACTTCCTTGGTGCGGACGCGAAACAGGGCACTGGTGCCCGGCAGCCGCACGCCGTGCTGCTTCATCCAGGCCGCATCGGCCCAGTGGTTTTCGGGGAGGAGGCACCGGGTGAACGGGATGCCGAATTCCGTCACGTAGAGATCGGTGCCGTCCTGGGCGCGCAGATGGAGGTACTTGACCCCCAGCACAGTGACCAGCGGCTTGTGGGCGAGATAAGCCGCCACACCGTCCATTTCGCTGATCGCAGCGGTATGCATTGTGTCTCTCAACTAGCCAGGCGAAAGCCGTGCTTCGAGCGCCTCCAGCTGCTTGACCAGGCGCGGCGGCACGCGGTTGCCGAACTTCGCCAGATAGGCCTTCGCATCCGCCAAGTCCGCCTGGTACGCCTTCACGTCCACCTCCAGCAACTCGGCGACGTCATCCGCCGGCAGGTCCAGGCCGCCCAGGTCGAGGTCGCCGTCGAGCGGCATGTAGCCGATCGGCGTCTCGCGTGCCCCGATCTTGCCTTCTACCCGCTCGCACATCCACTTGAGCACGCGGCTGTTGTCGCCGAACCCGGGCCACAGCCAGCGCCCTTCGCGCGACGTGCGGAACCAGTTCACGTAGAAGATCCACGGCGCGTGCGCCCCTAACCGCTCCCCCATCGCGAACCAGTGGGACCAGTAGTCGGCCATGTTGTACCCGCAGAAGGGCAGCATCGCGAACGGGTCGCGCCGCAGATTCTGCCCCACGTCCAGCGCTGCCGCCGTGGTCTCCGAGGCGGACATGGCACCCATGAACACGCCGTGATCGAAGTCAAACGCCTGGGTCACCAGCGGAATGACCTGGGTCCGCCGGCCGCCAAAGATGAAGATGTCGATCGGCACCCCCGCCGGGTCTTCCCAGTCGGGGCAGAGCACCGGGCACTGGGTGGCCGGCACGGTGAACCGGGCGTTCGGATGCGCCGCCTTGTGGCCGGACTCCGACGTCCACTCGTGCCCCTTCCAATCCAGCGCGTGCTCACACGCCTCGTCGATTCCTTCCCACCAGATGTCGCCTTCGTCGGTCAGCGCACAGTTGGTGAAGATGGTGCTCTTGTCGAGCATGCGCATGGCCATCGGATTGGAGCTCATGCTGGTCCCCGGCGCCACGCCGAAGAAACCGGCCTCCGGGTTGATCGCGTACAGGCGGCCGTCCGGGCCGATCCGCATCCAGGCGATGTCGTCCCCGATGCACTCGCATTTCCAGCCCGGGATCGTCGGCTGCAGCATGGCCAGATTCGTCTTGCCGCACGCAGACGGGAACGCCGCCGCGATGTGGAACCGCCGCCCGGCCGGATTGGTCAGCCGCAGGATCAGCATGTGCTCGGCCATCCAGCCTTCCCGCCGCGCCATCGTCGAGGCAATCCGCAGGGCCAGGCACTTCTTGCCCAGCAAGGCGTTCCCCCCGTAACCAGACCCGTACGACCAGATCAGATTCTCCTCCGGGAAGTGTGCAATGTACTTCTGTTCCATCGGCGCACAGGGCCAGGGCACATCATCCACGTCCGCGGCCAGCGGCGCGCCGACCGAGTGCAGGCAGGGGACGAATTCGCCGTCCTCGCCCAGCGCCTCGAGCACCTGGGTGCCGACCCGCGTCATGAGGTGCATATTCACCACCACGTAGGGCGAATCGGTGATCTCCACACCGATCTTCGACAGCGGCGAGCCGATCGGACCCATGGAGAAAGGGATCACGTACATCGTGCGCCCTTGCATGCAACCGCGATACAGCTCCGTCATCGTCTGCTTCAGCTCGACGGGGTCCCTCCAGTTGTTGGTCGGCCCCGCATCCTCTGCCGACGCACAGGCAATGAACGTGCGCGCTTCCACCCGCGCCACATCGCTCGGGTCGCTGCGGAACAGATAGCAGTCCGGGCGCTTCTTCTCGTTGAGCTTCGTGGCAGCGCCGCCAGCCACCATTATCTGCATCAGCCGATCGTAATCGGCGCGCGATCCGTCCGTCCATTCAACATGGTCCGGCTGGCAGAGCGTTTCGACTTCGGACACCCAGGCGAGCAGTCTTTTGTGTTGGATACTCATGCCCCACACTCTAGGGTTCTTTGACATGAAGTCAATCCTTCTTTACGTCCTCCGGCGGGACAGCGTCGGGCAGCACTTCGACGACGAACACCGCCGGCTTCGACCCCACCGGCGTGATCCCCAGCACGGTGCTCCGGCCCGGCGGCGGGGCCTGGACCGTCGTCTGCAGCTGACACAGCGGCGAGGCATCGCCGCCCGTCGCGGACGTCGCCGTGAAGTCCAGCCGCAAGGACGGCTCCGCCGCGGGCCGCCTCCGCAGCGCATCGGGCGTGCCGAGCCTCCCGGCCAGTGTGATCAGACAGGGCTCGTTCACCTTGGCGGTCCCGCTGACCGAGAACTTCTCCCCTTCGGTGATGCTGACCAGCAGCTGGGCCGCCATCGTCAGGTTCGTCACGCCCCGCTGCGCCAGCTCGTGCGCGATCGCTTCCAGGTCCTGCGGCGGCACGGCCGCAGCGTCGTCCGCCAGCCCACCCACGAGCCAGACCACGCGCAGTTGCACCGCGCGCGGCGGCCGGTCGGCCGACACGTCAGCGGCGGCCGCGTCCAGCTGCGCGACCAGCCGCCGGATGTCTTCCAGCGCACTGGCAGCCGCCCTGACAACCAGCGCATTCGACTCCGCGCTGGCCGTCAACGTGACTCCCGCTTCCGGCTGGATCGGCTGGATCGCCTGCAGCACCTCCACCGCGCTCGCGTGCCGCAGCGGCAGCACCTGCACCGCCAGCGTTTCGGTCGGCGCATCCTGTGCCCTCAGCGGCGGCCCGCCCAGAACGACCATCCCTACCGACACCAGTAACGTCGCGTACGCCCACAGCGGTCTCTTCGCGGTCATGGCTGTCCACCTCGCTCCACCGGCCAAAGAAAACGTGTCCGTGCGTCCTCGTGTCCTCCCCGTCAACAGGCACCCGCGTCGTGCTGATGTCGCTCCGCACACCCCCGGCGGCCTACACGTCTTCGGTCGACTTACGCAGGCTGCGGGCCGTCTGGCGGAACTCCTGCACGTTCATCTCCCGGAGATAGACGAACCCGCGGGCGCCGCGGATGAGCGGGCTGTTGTGTTCGGCAAACCAGGCCCGCCCCAGGCACGTCTTGAGCATGTGATACTGCTCCACCTGAATCTGCTGCGCCAGCTCGCAGAACGGACCGTCATGGGCGTAGCTGGGGAAGGAGGCGTGCTTCTGGGATACGAACGTGTTGAGGAAGGCACTCTCCATGATCGACAACATGTTCAAGCTCACCGGCACGTACATGTTCGCCTCGCTCGGATGGAAGCGGAACCAGACGTTGCGGTAGCCCCAGATCCGGATGTCCGGCCGCTGGTTCATTTCCACATAGCGATCGGTCGCTTCGCTGATCGCCTGCAGCACCTTGTAGTGGGTGTCCGGGCCGCTCGCTTCGGGATCGAGCGCACAGGAGATCACATCCGGTTTGACTTCATTCAACAGAGACAGCACGGGGACCACGTCGCGCTCGACGGTCGGCTCCGGCACGAAGATGTCGCCGGTGTAGAAGCCCAGCCGCAGGTGCCGGATGTGGGAGCACTGCCAGCCGAAGTAGCCCCACAGCGTCTCCGCTTCCCATTCCCGGCACATACCCTTGAGTCGCTGCATGGCGCCGGGGTCCTTGCGGCCCGGATAGACACTGGAGAAGTAGTGCTTCAATTCGGTCATCCGGTCGGCGATCGCGTCGATGTCGCTTTCCTCATAGACTTCCATGAGGTTGCGCAGCAGGCGGCGGGCAGCGCCTTCCGCCCGCATCTCCTCGTTCCGCGCTGCGATGCCGTCCAGGTACTGCCAGATGTCGCGATTCCGCCCCTCTTGATTGCTGACGTCGAAGTACCCTTCCCGGAAGAGAGTCTCGAACACCTTGGAGTGGATCCACCGTTCGAGCCCCTTGAGCTGGTGCAGCATGAACTCGTTCGTGACAGCGGTGAATCCGCTGGTGAGCGTCACGAAATGATGGTCGTTCGTGGAGTTCCGCATGCTGCGGACGATGTGGGGCAGGTAGCCCAGCATCAGGTCATCATGGTGCGGCTCCGTGTGCAGGAAACGCGTGTCCGCATACACCGTGCTGCCGCGTTCAATGTTCTGGATCAGCTGGTTCCGCACCAGCTGCACCAGATCGGCGAACGGCTCCGGCCGACCTTTGAGCACCGCGCTCAACATCAGATCCTGTTCGGCTTCCTGCGATGTGAGGTCCAGCAGCGGCTTGTTCCGCTGCAGGGAGAGATCGACGATCGCATGCGTCACCTGCTCGTCCGAGTAGTCCTTCGCACGCACCAGCAGGCTGACCTGGCGGCGGCGCAACTGCTTGGCGGCGCCCAGGGTGATGTAGAAGCGTGCCTGGGGCAGCGTCCGCAGCGCGCTGGCCGGAATCCGGACACTCACCGGACCCTGCACGGCATCGGCCACCACTCCCGCCTTCGCCTCGCCCGCCGCGATGATGACGGCCGTACAGTCCGGATTGAAAGTGATCGTCCCCAATCCGATGGTGATGACCAGACGGCGGCGCGACACCTCGATCCCGCCCAGGTCCCCAGCCGCCGCAGCCTGGGTTTCATAGTTGGTCGCCATCAGGCGCGTCGTGGAGAAGTGATCGGAGCCGCGGACGTTGAACCCGATGTGGCCATCCGGCCCGATCCCGCCCAGGAAGAACCCCAGCCCGCCCAGCGCACGAATCGCTTCCTCGCGCCGCTGGCACCAGTCGTCGATGCGGGACAGCACCCCCTGCTGCATCCGCTCCAGATCGGTAACCGCCTGCCGCGTCCGCAGACTCAGATCGACCGTCGAATCGGGCCAGATCGTCTCCAGATCCTGATCCGGTCCGATCCCGATCTCCTGGCAGTTCATCAGCAGCGCTTTCCGCGGATCGAGCCCCATCCCCTCGAGGTAATACTGCTTGACATAGTGGTAGAAGCTGTTCTTCTGCACCGGCTGGATCGGATAGAACTCGTCGATCTGCACGAAGTGCAGGCTGCGCATGTCCGGCTTGCGCGCCGGATCGATGCAGTTCTTCTCGAGCAGCTCGCGCGTCCCGGGCTGATCCCAGGTGCGGACGAGCCGATTGACCCACTTAATGACATGCTCGGGCGTCTTGCCGGTCGGCAGGGATACGACGCCGCCCGGATGGTCTTGGACCCACTCGATGAACCGCATGGCGGCCAGCTGGCCCAGCGCCGGGAAGTTGCTGACCGTAATCACCGGGATCTGCTCGTCCGGCCCGTAGAGCAGATCGAGCGGGGAATTCTCGAGGGCCCGAGTTTCCACCGGAGACAACGTCAACTGATCATAGATGCCCATATTGGTCCTCGTACCCGTAGGAACGTTTTTCTCGCTTATTCAGGTCCAGTCTAACTCTGCACCGGGATTCTCGGTAGGTCCTGTCCTCCGGAATGGACCGTGCGGCGCAGCGCGCCGGACACGTTCCGACCCCGGCCAGCGGCCTGGACCCGCATGCACCGACGGCATAGAACGGAGGGCGTCCGGTGGCACCCGGTTCCTCTCCAGGAGACTCAGCCATGCAGTCGTCTTTCCGCTCTCGTCCACGCTGGATTGCGCTTCTGATCGGCACGCTCTGGATCTGTGCCGGCCCGGTTCGGCCGCTGGCGGCCGACGCCCGCCGGCTGGACCTGTCCGGCAGCTGGTCGTTTCAACTGGATCCCGCCGACGCCGGAGTCTCCGACCGCTGGTTCGAGCGATCGCTGCCCCAGACGCTGCAGCTGCCCGGCTCGCTGCAGGCGCAGGGTTTCGGGACGCCGCCCTCCCTGGAGACGAAGTGGACCGGATCCATTCGTCCCGAGGTGTTTCAAATGCCCCGTTATGCTCCGTATCGCACGGCCGACAACTTCAAGATGCCGTTCTGGCTGCAGCCGAAACGTTGTTATGTCGGGCCAGCCTGGTACGAGCGCACGGTCACAGTCCCTGCCGACTGGCGCGGCCAGAGAATCACGCTGCACCTGGAACGCTGCCACTGGTTCACCACGGTGTGGGTGGACGGCCAGCAGGTCGGAGAGGGCGAGAGCCTGAGCGTGCCGCACGTCGTCGACTTGACCGACAGCCTGCCGCCGGGTGATCACCGCCTCACCCTGCGGATCGACAACCGCCTGCTGATCGACGTCGGAGAGAATTCCCACAGCGTGACCGACCACACCCAGACGAACTGGAACGGTGTCGTGGGACGACTCGAGCTGCGCGCCGGACCACCGGTCTGGATTGACGATGTGCAGGTCTACCCCGACGTCGGGGAGGGCACCGCGCGCGTCTGTGTCACGATCGGCAACCGCACCGGCACGGCCGCCCGCGTCAGACTGGATGTGCGCGCCAGTTGCGGTGACGCGGCCGCTCAGGCGGCGCCCCAGGATGTCACTGTCACGGGCGAGTCACTCGCCACAGAGGTGCAGCTGGCGCTGGGACCCGATGCGCGGCTCTGGGACGAGCATCAGCCGCACCTGTACACGCTGCACGCCCAACTGACCGGCGACACGGCAGATGTCGCGCAAACGACATTCGGGATGCGGCAGATCGCCACCGCTGGCACCCGGTTCGTCCTCAACGGCCAGCCGATCCAGCTGCGCGGCACGCTGGAGTGCTGTATCTTCCCGTTGACCGGCTACCCGGCAACCGATGCCGGTGCGTGGCGGACGATCATTCAGCGGGCCAAGGATTTCGGTCTCAACCACCTGCGTTTTCACTCGTGGTGTCCGCCGGAAGCTGCGTTCTGCGCCGCGGACGAACTGGGTTTTTATTTCCAGGTTGAGTGCGCCTCCTGGGCCAACGGCGCCGCGCGGGTGGGAGACGGCAACCCGCTCGACGCCTGGCTCTATCGGGAAGCCGATCGCATCCTGCGCGCCTACGGCAATCACCCCTCGTTCCTGTTGCTGGCTTACGGCAACGAGCCGGCTGGCCCGGGGCCGCAGAACCAGGGGGAGGAGTATCTGGCGTCATGGGTCGCGCACTACAAGCAGCAGGCTCCGCGCCAGCTGGTGACGTGCGCCTCCGGCTGGCCGTATCTGCCGGAGAGCCACTACCACGTGATGCATGCGCCGCTGCGGCAGCATCGGCAGTTCGACGCGCTGCCCCCGGAGACGGCCCGGGATTACGGCGCGCAGGTGGCCGGCTGCAGCGTCCCGCTGGTGAGTCACGAGACAGGCCAGTGGTGCGTCTTCCCGAACCTGGACGAGATGCCAGCATACCGCGGTGTCCTGGAAGCCAGGAATTTCGAGATCGTCCGCGACTTCCTGACCCAGCACGGCCTGCTGCACCAGGCGCATGACTTCCTCATGGCCTCCGGCCGGTTCCAGACGCTGCTCTACAAGGAGGAAATCGAGGTGTTGCTGCGGACGCCGGATCTGGGTGGTTTCCAACTGCTCGACCTGCACGATTTCCCCGGCCAGGGCACGGCGCTGGTCGGCGTGCTCGATCCCTTCTGGAACCCCAAGCCGTACGTGACCGCCAGCGCATTCCGGCGCTTCTGTGGACCGGTCGTGCCGCTGGCGCGGCTGGCCAGTCGCGTGTGGACCAGTGACCAGCAGTTGTCAGCGCTGGTCGACGTGTCGCAATACGGCAGCCACGACCTGCCGGGTGTGACAGTGGCCTGGACGCTGCGCACCGATGCGGGGCAGACGCTCGGCGAGGGACGCTGGCCCGACGTGGATCTGCCGCGGGGCGGCCTGCGCCGGGTCGGCAGCCTGAGCTGTCCTCTTTCAGCCGCGCCCGGCGCATGCCGCGCGACCCTGACCGTGTCCGTACCCGGCACGCCCTACACGAACGACTGGCAGATCTGGGTGTATCCACCGCGACTGGACGACCTGCCCGCCCGGGACATTCTGGTCACCCGCGCGCTCGATGACACGGCGCAGGCGCGTCTCCAGCAGGGGGGCAAGGTGCTGCTGCTGCCGCGGCCGTCGTGGCTGGCCGGCGACACGTCCGGCGCCTTCGAGCCGATCTTCTGGAATCGACTCTGGTTCCCGACGCAGACAGTCCACACGCTGGGCCTGCTCTGCGATCCAGCGCATCCTGCGCTGGCCGCTTTCCCCACCGACACGCACAGCAATTGGCAGTGGTGGGACCTGTGCCGCAGCAGCAAACCGATCATTCTCGACGATCTGCCGGCCGGGCTCTCGCCGATCGTGCAGCCGATTGACGACTGGAATGCGTGCCGGAAGCTGGGGCTGGTGTTCGAGGCGCAGGTCGAGCGGGGGAAGCTGGTGCTGGCGGCGCTTGATCTGGTGACGGATCTCGAGCGGCGTCCGGTGGCGCGGCAGTTGCGGCACAGTCTGCTCGCCTACATGGCGAGCCCCCAGTTCGCGCCGCCCACCTCCGTGCCGCTCGCGTCGCTCCGTGCGCTGTTCCGGTCACCCACCTGGCTCCAGCAGTTGGAGGCCACAGTCCGCGCTGACAGCCAGCATCCGGGTTACGAGGCCGCACGAGCGATCGACGGCGATCCGGACACGATCTGGCACACGGCCTATGGTCCGCAAAGCCCGGCACATCCGCACGAACTCGTGGTGGACCTGCAGGCGGTGCGCGAGATCCGGGGCCTGACCTACCTGCCGCGCCAGGACATGTCCAACGGGCGGATTGCCCGCTACGAGGTCTACGCCAGCGCAGAGGACAGCCGGTGGGGACCACCGCTTGCCGGCGGCGCGTGGACCGACACACACGCGCTCCAGACCGTGTTGTTCCCGCATCCCGTGCGGGCGCGCTACGTGAAGCTGGTGGCTGTGTCCGAAGTGCACGCTCAACCGTTCGCGGCGGTAGCCGAGCTGGAGGTGCTGCCGCCGTAGCCCGGAGTTCCGGCGCGGCCCCGCCCGGGAGACGCTGCGGCTGCGAGCCGCTATAATGTGCCGGCCCACACATACTCGGACCATCGCCGCAGGGAGACACGCACGTGAAGATTCGTCATTCCACCATCGCCTTCGGCCTGCTGCTTGCCATGACTGCCACGACCTACTCCGCCAATCCGTTCTATGCCCAGTGGACCACGCCCTTCGAGGCTCCGCCGTTCAACCAGATCAAGCTGGAGCATTACCGGCCGGCCTTTGACGAGGCGATGAAGCGGCACGACCAGGAGGTCGAATCCATCTGCCTCCAGCAACCCGCCCCTACATTCGCGAATACGATCGAAGCGCTCGATCGCAGCGGGGCGATGCTCGATCGTGTGAGCAACGTCTTCTTCGCGATGAAATCGTCGATGAACAACAAGGACCTGGAGGCCATCGCCCAGGCAGTGGCCCCCTTGTTGTCGCAGCACGAGGACGGCATCCTCCTGAACGCCCCGTTGTTCCAGCGCGTCCAGGCTGTCTACGAGGCGCGCGACACGCTGGACCTGACGGCTGAGCAGCGCAAGCTGTTGGAGGAGTATTACAAGCGCTTCGTCCGGGGGGGGGCCAATCTGCCGCCGGACAAGAAAGCCGAACTCAAGGAGATCAACGCTCAGCTGTCGCTGCTGTCGGTCAAGTTCGGTGAGAACGTGTTGAAGGAAGAGAACCGCTACGAACTCGTGATCGACAACGAGGCCGATCTGGCGGGGCTGCCGGAGAGCGTCATCGCGGCGGCGGTGGAGGCGGCGGATGAACGCGGCCATGCGGGCAAGTGGGTCTTCACGCTGCACAAGCCCAGCCTGATCCCGTTCCTGCAGTACGCCGACCGCCGCGACCTGCGCGAGCAGATCTACCAGGCGTACATCAACCGCGGCAACCACGACGACGAACTGGACAACAAGGCGACGCTCCTGGAGATGGCGCAGCTGCGTGCCCGCCGCGCCCAGCTGCTGGGCTACGAGACCCATGCACACTACGTGCTCGAAGAGAACATGGCCAAGACACCCGAGCAGGTTTACGCGCGGCTGACCGAGATCTGGCAGCCGGCCCTGCAGCGTGCGCAGCAGGAGCGGGCCGAGATGCAGGCACTGATCGACCAGGAAGGGGGCGGCTTCCAGCTGGCCTCCTGGGACTGGTGGTACTACGCGGAGAAGGTCAAGAAGGCCAAATACGACCTGGACGAGGAGATGCTGCGGCCGTACTTCAAACTGGAACACGTGCTGCAGGGCGCGTTCGACGTGGCCACACGCCTGTATGGACTGCAGTTTGAAGAGCGGACGAACCTCCCGATCTACCACCCGGACGTGTCTGTGTTCGAGATGAAAGAAGCCAGCGGGCGGCACGTGGGCATCCTGTTCGTGGACTACTTCCCGCGGGCCAGCAAGCGTGGCGGCGCGTGGATGGGGGAGTTCCGCCAGCAGCTGAAACAGGACGGCCGGGACATCCGGCCCGTGGTCTACAACGTCGGCAATTTCTCCAAGCCAACCGCCGACAAGCCCTCGCTCCTGTCACTCGAGGAAGTCGAAACGCTGTTCCACGAGTTCGGCCATGCGCTGCACGGCCTGCTCTCCGACTGCACCTACCGGATGCTCGCCGGCACCAACGTGGCGCGCGATTTCGTGGAACTGCCCTCGCAGATCATGGAGAACTGGGCCACCGAACCGGCGGTGCTCAAGCTCTATGCACGACACCACGAGACGGACGAGCCGATGCCGGACGACCTGATCGAGAAGATCCAGAAATCGCGGTATTTCAATCAGGGTTTCGCCACGACTGAGTACCTCGCCGCCTCGTTCCTGGACATGGACTGGCACACGCGCGTGACGCCGGACGCGCCGCTCGACGTGCTGGCGTTCGAGAACGAAAGCCTTGGCCGGATCGGTCTGATCCCCGAGATCGTGCCGCGCTATCGCAGCTCGTATTTCAATCACATCTTTTCCGGCGGCTACTCGGCCGGTTACTACGCCTACATCTGGGCCGAATTGCTCGATGCCGACGCCTTCCAGGCGTTCAAGGAGACGGGCGATATCTTCCATCCGCAGGTGGCGCAGGCGTTCCGCGACAACATCCTGTCCCGCGGCGGGACGGAGGAACCGATGAGTCTGTACCTGCGGTTCCGCGGCAAGGAGCCGGGGATCGATGCGCTGCTGGAACGCCGCGGACTGAAACAGGCGGCAAACGTGCCCCAATGACAACAATGTGCTTTGTGCGAAGGAGCTTCCGATGAAAGATGCGCGTGTCCTGATTGGCTGTGCCGCACTGGCCTGCGGCTGGATCTGCAGCAGTCTGCTGGCGTGGGGCGGTGAACCGCCCGCGTGGAAGCCGCTGGCCGACGGCAAGACGTTTGCCGGCTGGCACAAGAACGGGGAAGGGGAGTGGACGATCGAGGACGGCGCCTACGTCGGACGATCGAATAACGCCCAGCTTTACGGACACCTCGTGTCGGACGCCCAGTATCAGGATTTCACGGTGCGGTTCGATTTCCTGTGCCCCAGCGGCGACAGCGGCTTCTTCGTCCGCACGGAGATGCAGGAGCCGGACAAGACGCTGGGGCTGCAGATCCAGGTCGGCCCGCTGGGGAGCGGCACGGGCGGGATCTACGAGAGCTACGGCCGCGGCTGGATTCCCGAAAAGCCGCCGCTGGAACTGGAGCAGGCTGGTTATCGGGAAGGCACGTGGAACGAGATGATCATCGCCGCGCACGGACCCCACGTCACCGTGCACGTCAACGGCGTCAAGACCGCGGACCTGAACGACCCGCAACTGGCCCAGAAGCCCGGCGTGTTCGCCCTGCAGATGCACAGCGGCGTTGTCAACGAGA
>DAISIS010000072.1:0-15934 GCA_036821925.1 Pirellulaceae bacterium | reverse complement strand
GACCGACAAGGCACCTCGCAACGGAATCTCGATCTGGACCGGTTCCAGACTCAGATAGGCGTAGTCCTCCAACAAGGGAATCACGAACTGCGCCCCGGCGTGGATGGTCTTCGTGGCCTGGCCGGCACGCTTGCCACGGCCCCAGATCACCAGGATCCGGTTGCTCGGACACCGCTTGTACTGCTTGGTCAGCACCAGCAGCGCACCGAGAAACAACATCGCCACAAAAACAACGATGATGACCAACCAGCCAAGCGGCCCGTCCAAGCCGGCGGCCAGCAGCGTGAGATGTGACATGGGCTGTGTCTCCCTGAGTGTGCACTGGATTCGAATCAGCCGTGTTGTCGCGCAACGCGACAACCGCGTGGGTCTCTCTGCGCTTCCCTGCACGCAGCAGCAGGGTCACGTCCGGTCACGGGCCCTCCTCGCGTGCCGTGGCATTCACGCCACGTCCTCGCGCGGGCCTTCGTGTTGGAGGTGATCACCCTTCGCCGGCGCCGCATCCACAGGCTCCACCTCGACCGTCATCGGACTGACAATCTCGACGACCTCCACGGTCGTGCCCGTCCGCAGCCGGTCGGGCCCGCGTGTCCGCGCCGCGTATTCCATGATCCGTCCCTGCGTCCGAATCTGGATCTTGCCCAGCCCCTCGTTGTTCGGAGGGATGGGAACGTAGACCGTTGCGCGTTCACCCAGCGTCCGATGGATCTGTGCGGTACCGTCGTGCCGCAAGCGATACAGCGATTGCATGAGGAAATGTACGCCGTACAACGCCGCCGCGCCGGCGCACACGGCAATCAGAAGTGTCAGCGGCCCGCTCATGCGGGCGGAGTCCGACGCCAGTCCCGCGAGCCCGAAAAACGTCACAGCCGCTACAACCGTGCGAAACGAAATCACACCGAACAACCACGTCGAGCCGTGGACGTGGGCGTGGGCCTGGTCGTGCCCTCCCATGTGCCCAGCATCACCCGCCACATCACCCGTGAAATCGTGTGGCACGTCATGTGGCACGTCGTGCGGCACGTCATGCGAGAAGTCCATATCGTCGGTGCCGGCACCAATGATCGCCAGCACGAACTGGAGCACGAACACCGTCCCTCCCACCGCCGCACAGACCATGAACAGCCAGTACATGGCGTCTTTCCCCTCGCTGCCTGGATGTGACAAACTGGACAGCCATTCGCTGCGGCAGGGCAGATCTTGGCCTGCCCCCCCGGCAACCACCATGTATGATGCGACTCAAACGGGGGGGTGTCAACGTGAGTGGGTCCCGCCAGCGCCACAACGCGCGGCAACGCGAGTCCCGTCTCCCCGCCCTCCGGAGCGGCATCACCCGCGCATGCGGAGCAGCTGGATGAGGCTGCGCAGCAGGCAGCCGGTGCCGCCGGCGTCGAGCCAGGGTTTGGCTTTATCGGCAAAGGATGGCCCGGCGATATCGGCGTGCACCCACGGCCGCTGGCCCACGAAGTTCTCGAGGAACTTCCCGCCGGCAATGGCACCTCCCCAGCGGCCTTCGCCGATGTTCTTGATGTCCGCCACGTCGCTCGTGATCTGCTCGGCGTACTCCGGGAACATCGGCAGCTGCCAGACAGGCTCGCCACACACCTGCGCAGCTGCCAGAAACTCGTCACACCACGGCTGGTCATTTGTCATCAGGCCGGCGACGTCGGTACCGAGGGCGACGACGCAGGCGCCGGTGAGGGTGGCCAGGTCGATCAGCCGACCGGCCCCCTGTGAGACCGCCACATCCAGGACGTCGGCCAGCACGAGGCGTCCTTCGGCATCCGTATTGAGCACCTCGATGGTCTTGCCCTGGCGCGACGTGAGCACATCGCCCAGCTTGTACGCATTGCCGCTGACCATGTTCTCGACCAGCCCCATGTAGCCGACGGCGTTGACCGGCAGTTTGAGCCGGGCGGCGGCCACGAGCGTCCCCAGCACGGTAGCTGCGCCCGCCATATCCCCCTTCATGTTCTTCATGGCCTCGGTCGGTTTGAGTGAGTAGCCGCCCGAGTCGAATGTGACACCTTTGCCGACCAGCGCGATCGGGGTGTCGGCGGCATCGGAGCCGCGGTGCGTGAGCGTGACGAGCCGGGGGGGGTGAGCCGAGCCGCGGGCGACGGCCAGCAGCGCGCCGCACCGTTCCTCCTCCAGCCGTTGCTCGTCCCAGATGTCAATCTCCAGCCCGAAGGTGGCGGCCAGTCCCGCCGCCTCGTCGGCAAACCGCACCGGCGTCATGACGCTCGGCGGCTCATTGACCAGCCGCCGGACCAGATTCACGCATTCGCCCAGCACCACCCCTTCCGCCACGACCTGGCTGGAGGTGTCGCACCACAGCACATCGCGGAACACATGCAGTTTCCGGTCGGAGCGGTAGAGGTCCTGGCCGTGGCACCCGGCCAGGGCGCTGCAGACCGCTGCGCTGGTTGTCGCATCATCCCAGTCGCCGTCGAAGCAGAACACAACGGTGCCGCGCTGCCGCGCTGCCAGCTGCTTAGCCGCTGCGCCGGCCGCGCGCACGGCTTGTGCCTGGCCCAACGCGCTGCGTTCCCCCAATCCGACCACAACGAGTTCGCTGGTCTGCAGTCCCGGCGGGCTCAGCAGGCGCGTCAGCTCCGCTAGTTTGCCTGTGATCTCCTTGCGCGCCACCAGGTGACTCACCAGGCCGTCCGCCGCGGCATCCACCGCTGACAGCATGGGACCGAGAATTCCATCGCTGAAGATCCCTGCTACCATGGCATCGGATGCCAGCTCGGTCACGGCCGCCGTTGTGGCTTGTATATTCATGGAAGCATCCCGTATCACGGCTCATGTCATGTCCAAAAAAGGCGTCGCTGACCAGATTATACTACGGCAATGGTCGTCCGAGACGACAGGGGAGACCCGGCGCGCATGGCTTATCGCACGCTGCGACAATGTGTGGCTGACCTGGAACGCACCGGGCAGCTGGTGCGGTTAACGGACGAAGTCAACGCGGAGCTGGAGGCGGCGGAGATCCAGCGGCGCGTCTATCAGCGCGGGGGACCGGCCGTCTTGCTGGAGCGGGTGACCGGCTGCCGGTTCCCCATGGTCTCGAATCTGTTCGGGACCATCGACCGGGCGCGGTTCATCTTCCGCGATACGCTGGATCGGGTCCGCCATCTGATCGAATTGAAGATGGACCCCACGCGGTTCGGCCGGGCGCCCGGCCGGTCCCTGCGCGCGCTGCCCGCCGTCTGGCACATGCGTCCCCGGCGTGTTTCCTCCGGACCAGTGCTGGCCCACGACCTGACGGTCGATCAGCTGCCGCAGCTGAAGTCGTGGCCTGACGATGGAGGCGCCTACATCACGCTGCCGCAGGTCTACACCGAGGACGTCCGCGATCCCGGCCTGCACAGCGCCAATCTGGGCATGTACCGAGTCCAGTTGTCCGGTGGCCAGTACGTGCCGAACCGGCAGGTAGGGCTGCACTATCAGCTGCATCGCGGCATCGGCGTGCACCATGCCGCGGCGCGCGACCGAGGTGTGCCTTTGCCGGTCAGCATCTTCGTGGGCGGCAGTCCCGCCATGACGCTGGCCGCCGTCATGCCGCTGCCCGAAGGGACGTCCGAGCTGACTTTCGCCGGGGCGCTGGGTGGACACCGCATCCCGATAGTGTGCCGCGCGGGGCACGTGCCCGTGTATGCCGAGGCCGATTTCTGCATTCAAGGCACAATCGACCCCACCCGGACGCTGCCGGAGGGCCCGTTCGGAGACCATCTCGGCTACTACAGCCTGCAGCACGAGTTCCCCTACCTGCAGGTGGAACGCGTCACGTGCCGGGACCAGGCCCTCTGGCCCTTCACAGTCGTCGGGCGGCCGCCCCAGGAAGATACCGTGTTCGGCCAGCTGATCCACGAGCTCACAGCGCCGGCCGTGCCGCACGTCGTGCCCGGTGTGCACGCGGTGCATGCGGTCGATGCGGCCGGTGTCCACCCGCTGATGCTGGCGATCGGCAGCGAACGTTACGTCCCCTATGAACCACGGCGTCTGCCGCGGGAACTGCTCACCCAGGCCAACGCCATCCTGGGCACCGGCCAGATGTCCCTGGCCAAGTACCTGTGGATTGTCGACCGTCAGGATGATCCCGCCCTGGACGCTGGCAACGTGCCCGCCTTCTTCCAGCACGCGCTGCTGCGGGTCGACTGGCGACGCGACCTGCACTTCCAGACCCGCACGACGATCGACACCTTGGACTACTCCGGTACGGCCCTGAATGAAGGGTCGAAAGTCATCATCGCGGCGGCCGGTCCACCCATCCGGGCGCTGCCGGTCGAGATTCCGGCGGAGCTGTCCTTGCCAGCCGGCTTCCACTCCCCGCGCATCTGCCTGCCGGGCGTGTTGGCGCTGCAGGGCCCCGCCTGTGCACGCGCCGGCGACACCGCCGTGGCGCGTTTCTGCCAGGAACAGACGGCCGAGTCGCCGGTCAATCGGTTCCCCTGGATCGTGATTGTGGATGATAGCGCATTCACCGCCCGGCACCTGGACAATTTCCTCTGGGTTGTCTTCACGCGCAGCGATCCGGCAGCGGACACGTACGGCATCGGCGCTTCGGTGGAGCAGAAGCACTGGGGCTGCCGGGGCGCGCTGGTGACTGACGCCCGGATCAAACCGCGGCATGCGCCGCCGGTGGTGGAGGATCCCGCCGTGTCACGCCGCGTAGACGCGTTGGCGGCGCGGGGCGGTCCCCTCGCACCGTATCTGTGATCCGGCGGCGGGCACCCTCTGGCGGACCGGGTCAGCCCGACTACGATAGAGCTGGAGATGGCGCGAAACACGCGTGGTCCGGCCCCAGCTTCCGAATTGGCGCGCAATGCTCTCAGCCTGGTTGTTTGACGAATTTTCGTTCTTGTTCTTGCGGTTCTTGCCCGACCTGATGCAGGTGTTCCTCGCCGTCTGGCTGTTCGCGATCGGCAGTTGCGTGGGCAGTTTCGTTAACGTGGTGGCGCTGCGGCTGCCCGTGGGCCTGAGCGTGGCGCGCAGCAGTTCGCGGTGCCCGGTGTGCCTGCACCCCATCCGCTGGTACGACAACGTTCCGCTGCTCGGCTGGCTCATGCTGCGGGGGCGCTGCCGCGATTGTGGCACGTGGATATCGGTGCGGTACCCGCTGGTCGAGCTGCTGGTGGGACTGCTGTTCCTGACGCTCGCCTGCGGGGAGGGCCTGGCGGGGGGCCGCAACCTGCCCATGCCGATCGAGGCGCCGCACCTGCACCGTCTGACGCCGCTTGAGTACTGGTCGCTCTACGGCTACCACTGCCTGCTGCTGGTGACGCTCGCCACGGCGGCGCTGATCCAGGGCTCGGGCGAGCGGGTGCCGCGACGTGTCTTCCTGCCGGCGCTGCTCACAGGACTCGCAGCCTCCCCGGTCTGCGCCTGGCTGCATCCCGTGCCGGTCTGTCACGTGGCAGCCGCGCCCCCCTGGTTCACCGGCTCGTCCGCCGCGCTCTGGGGTCTGCTGGCCGGCATCGGGCTGGGGCTCTGTGTCTGGCCCGCCTCGCGCACACCGCGCAGCCGGCCGGCGGAGCACTGGGCGGTATGGTCGTGCGCCGTGTGCGGCGCGTTCCTGGGGTGGCAGGCGGTGGCCGCCATCGTCCCGGTTGTGGCCGCCGCGTATCTGCTCGTGGTAGCGATTGCCCGGTTCGTAGCGCGTCTGGGTCCGGGACCCTGGTGCGGCTACTGGTGCGGCTATTTGACGCTCGCGTGCCTCCTGTACATCATCAAATGGGGGTCGCTGGTCGAACAGTTCCCATCGCTCGGACCCCACAGTCATGTCGGCGTGCTGTGCGGACTGGCCCTGGTTGCCGGCGGCGTGTCGTGGAGCACGAGGCAACTGCTGCCGAGCCGGCATGCTGTCACGTACACTTCAGCACGTCAGGAAGGTGTCATGAATCCGGTCGCTGCTCAGGAAAAACTGCAGGCCATCCTCTCGTCCCCGAGCTACCTGCCAGTGGAATACGACGTCCACCTGCTGCAGAGCCCGGAGCTGCGGGCGGTGCGTGTGCAGCTGGAGCTGCTCAAGCCGGAGCTGGGCTTCTCGCGCGAAGGGGTCAACTCAACGGTCGTGGTGTTTGGCGGCACGCAGGTCGTCGAGACACCTGTCGCCCAGCGGGAACTGGAGCGCGCCCAGGCGGCACTGGCCGAGTCCCCCGACGATCCGGAGCGGCAGCGCGCGGTGCAGCAGATCGAACGCATCGTGGCCAAAGCTCACTATTACGACGCGGCGCGCGAGTTCGGGCGGCTGGTGTCTCGGCGGTGCCAGATGGACGGACAGCGCGACTACGTGATCGTCACGGGGGGCGGGCCGGGCATCATGGAGGCGGCCAACCGGGGCGCGCACGACATCGGCGCCAAGTCCATCGGACTCAACATTACGCTGCCCATGGAACAGGTCCCCAATCCCTATATCACGCCGAATCTGTGCTTCCAGTTCCACTACTTTGCACTCCGCAAGATGCACTTCCTGATGCGCGCCAAGGCGCTGGTCGTCTTCCCCGGCGGGTTCGGCACCCTGGATGAGCTGTTTGACGCGTTGACGCTCCGGCAGACGCAGCGGATGCAGGAGATTCCCATCATCCTGTTCGGCCGGGAGTACTGGAGCCGCGTGATTGACTTCCAGTTCCTGGCCGACGAAGGGGTGATTGCCGACGCCCACCTGGATCTCATCTCCTACGCCGAAACGCCGGAAGAGGCCTGGAACATCATCGCCCGGTTCCACCACCACGCGTGAACGCCACGGTGCGTGCCCCTCCGCGGCCCCCCGGGCTGCGTCAGCCGGGGCCATGCTCTACAATGGTCGCGTCTCCAGCAGCGGTCGGAATCGGCGTGGGCCGTCAGCCCGAGGACGCGGCCCGGGACGGCGCAACGCTGCTGTGGAGCGTCCGGCAATACTCGATCTTCGACGGAGAAATGGGATGTCGAATCGTGCATGGCGACAGTGTCGTGTGGCAGGGTGGTTGCTGGGCGCCAGCCTCCTGAGCGTGGCGGGCCTGGCAGGTGGATGCAGCAAGCCGAAGCCGGCGGGCGAGGCGCAGCAGGCGCCCAAGTACGAGGTGGCCGACGATGACTCGGCGGATGCCCAGCCGGACGCACCGCCCCCCCTGACCCCCGACCTGGCACCGGCCGCTGCTCGCCCGCCCCTGGCCGACAGCCCGGCGCCAGCCGCGCCGGCGGCAGTCGCGCCGGCACCAGCCGCAGACAGTGCCGGCGGCGAGGTGCCGCAGACCAACCCGCTGCCGCAGCCGCCGGCGCTGGCGGGCGAGCAGCTCGACACGTTGGCGATCCCGGACGGCAGTCCGCAGGAGCTGATGCAATTCATCCAGCAGTTGGGGAACCGGCTGGTCGCGATTCAGACGCAGATACAACAGGGTGGAGCCACGCCGGCGGCGATGCGGCCGGCCCTGGAAGCCATGCTGGAAGCGGCGAATCGCGTCTTGGCGGCGGAGGTGGACGAGGCGACGCGCAAGCAGGCGGTGGAATCCAAAGCGGGCGCTCTCCTGATGCTCAGCCAGGTCGCGCCCGACCCCTCGTGGGGCACGCAGATTCGCGAGTTCGCGACGTCCGTGGCGGCCGATCCAAGTCCGGCCATTGCGATCGAAGGGCGCACGATCCTGCTGGGTATTCTCGTCGGCGAGATCACGCACGGACGGAGCCAGGACGTCGACGCATTGATCGCGCAGGTCAAGACGCTGCTGGCAGACGACCAGCGCAATGCATCGGTCCTGGCCGTCACGCAGCAGGCGTTCATGGCCCTGCGCAGAGTGGGCCGCGAGGAAGAAGCGCGTGAAGTGTTCGGCCTGATCGCCAACGCTTTCCACGACCATGCGGACCCGCAACTGGCCACGGAGGCGGACAACATGCTCGAGCAGATTGCGCTGATGGACTTGCAGATCGAGACGAAACTCAATGATGTCCTGCTGAAACGGGACGGTGCGAGCGCGGCCTTCACCGACGCCGTCACCCAGGCTCTGCAACGTCCGAATCCGGGTGCCGTCGCGTTGGAGCGAATCGGCAGCTGCCTGCCGCAGCTCGAACAGTCCGGCAACTACGAGCTGGCTGCCAAGGTGTGCGAACTGATCCAAGCCGCCTACAAGAACAGCACGAGCCCCCAGGTCCGGGAATTCGCCATCCAGAAGACCGACATCACGATGCGGCGGCTGAACCTGCTGGGAAAACCGCTGGCCCTCGCAGGCACACAGCTCGACGGCGCACCCCTGGATGCCGCGCCGTACCAGGGCCAAGTGCTGCTGGTGGCCTTCTGGGCGTCAGCCGCCCCGTCCTGCAAGCGGGACCTGCTGACCGTCAAGACACTCTACGACAAGTACCACGCACAGGGCTTTGACGTGCTGGGGGTCTGCCTCGATCAAGACACCGCCACAGCCAATGCGTTTGTCAGCGAAAACCAGCTGCCGTGGGTGAACATCGCCAACAGCAAGCTGGCCGAACAATGCGGCGTGGAGATGATCCCCTATCTGCTGCTGATCGATCGCCAAGGCAATGTCGTGGACCTGTTCGTGGCGGGATCGGCGCTGGACGCGAAACTCGCCGACATGCTGGGCTCCGCGCCGGGCGCAGCGCCCGCCCAGGACCCGGGCGCAGCGCCCGCCCAGGACCCGGGCGCAACGCCTGCCCAGGACCCGGGCGCGGCAGGAACGCCGTGATGCGATCCGGCAGGCGCGGCTGGCGAGCGCCGCGTGGCCGGGCAGACAGCGCGGCGGGGCACAGCGCCCGGCCCATACATGAACCGGGCCGCGTCTGGCGACGCGGCCCGGTCGATTGCAGCGAACTGGTAACCTTGAGTTGTATGCTGAACGACAGTCGGGGACTGTCGACTTCCAAAGCACTTCACCGCCTCAATTGGGGAGGCGGGAAGCAGAACACAGGAAACGCGAGATCCTACGCAGGTTCATGGTACGGGTTGTTTCCGAGCTGAGTTCGCGGCGCACTGCGCCTGACGAACTCTCAGGTATCCGCGTGCGGTCGGAGGCTCTCGGCCAGCTGCTCCCGGTCCACTTCATCCAGTGGCGACGGGACAACCTGCAGAAAGCGTCCGCCATTCTCGTACCACCCGTGTTGCGTTGAACGGCACCAGCGCAGATCCAGCAGGAGCGCCAGCCAATGTCCGTCTGGCCCCTCCCACGACGCGATCACGCGCCGATGCGGCAAAGGTGCCTCATAGTAAAAGTCTAGCCCACGTTCCGAGATGTGTTTTCCCATGACCACGATGGTCTCCGCTTTTTGCACGGAACCGTCGTCGCTGACAGGAGTAACGTGAATCGGAAAAGGAAACGGTTCCCGGCGATCCGTACGGCGATCACACCCGGCAGGCTGATACCGGTGCTGCTGCAGTATCACCTGCACGTGCTCCCGGACCTGTTGATCCAGGACAGGGCGCAGTACGAAAGGCACGGCGCACGGCGCCGTAGCGGCCATGCTGATCATGGGCAGGAGACCTTATCGAAAGTGGGTGCCGGACAAGCGTGAGGCACGTGTTGGACATGCGCCCCGGGTACCCGGCAGACGGCCGGGACCACACAGGCTGTAAAGGATATCTACGTCAGAAACGGGCGGGGGTCAAATCGCTGCCTGCGCAAGCGCCCCGACGAGACGCCCGGCGAGCGTTAGTCCAGCGGGATCTGATGGCCGAGCTTGTCGCGCTTCGTGGCCAGATAGTGCGCGTTGTACTTGTTGGGAGGCGGCAGAATCGGCACCTGGTCCATGACTTCCAGATCGTAACCCCTGAGGCTGAACGCCTCCGTCTTCTTCGGGTTGTTCGTCAGCAGCCGAATCCGCTGCAGTCCCAGATCCTTGAGTACCTGGATGCCAATCCCATAGTCGCGCATGTCGGCGTCGAACCCCAGCGCGTGATTGGCCTCGACCGTGTCGAGCCCCTGATCCTGCAGCGCGTAGGCTTTGATCTTTTCGGTCAGTCCGATGCCGCGTCCCTCCTGCGGCAGGTACACCAGCACGCCGCACCCTTCCTGGCCAATCATCTCGAGCGCCATGCGCAGTTGATCGCCACAATCGCAGCGCAGGGAATTGATCAGGTCGCCCGTGAAGCAGCTCGAGTGCATCCGCACCAGCGGCACACGGTCGGTGTTGGACACGTCGCCCAGCACGAGCGCCACCGGCGCCTGATCCTCGTACTTCACGCTGTACACCACGATCCGGAACTTGCCGTACCTCGTGGGCAGGTCCGCGTCGGCAACACGAGCCACCAGCTTCTCGCTCAGACGGCGGTGGGCAATCAACTCCTCAATCGAGATGATCTCCAGGTTGTGCCGCTCGGCGATCTCCAGCAGTTGCTCGCGGCTGGCCCGGTCCCCCTGATCATCGAGAATCTCGCAGAGCACTCCGGCAGGGGTCAGTCCGGCCATCCGCGCCAGATCGACAGCGGCCTCGGTATGGCCGGCCCGCCGCAGCACGCCCCCCTCCTTGGCCAGCAACAGATGCACGTGCCCGGGGCGCACGAAATCCTGCGGCCCGGTCTTCGGATCCACGATCGCCCGCACGGTTACCGACCGCTCCTCGGCCGTAATCCCCGTCCGCGCCGTGATGTGATCCAGTGGCGTCATGAAAGCGGTGCGCAGCGGGGCCGTGTTGGCTTCCACCAGGGGCCACACCTCCAGCCGCTTGCAGATGTCGGGAAGCACCGGCACACAGAACTCGCCGCGCCCCCCCATCACGAAATTGACCACCTCGGGAGTCGCCTTCTCCGCGGCGCAGATAAAGTCCCCTTCATTCTCCCGGTCCTCCGCATCGACCACGATGACGACCTCCCCGCGCGCAATCGCGTCGACGGCGGCCTGGACGGATGAGAACTTGCGTGCCACGGCGATCCTCTCGAACCCCGCACCCGAATCCGCGTCGCAACGCCGTGCGGGGCACCCAACAGTGGTAGAATGGCAGCACGACTACCGGCTGCTCACGAACCCTCGTATTATAGTGCGACAGAAGCCGCATATGCCAGGGACCTCACCGATGGCGGCGGGGTCGCGCAACCCGAGGCGCAGCCGAGATGCCACTACTGGACCGGGACGAGTACGTCGAGCAGGCCCACTTCTTCCGGGCGCTGGGTGAGCGTCTCCCGCAGAGCATGCCGCTGCAGGAGCTGTTGGCGCAGCTGCGTGACGAGGTGCTGTCCACGACGAAACTCCCGCTGGCGCTCGATTTTCTGCTGGGGGAACTCAAACACCGGGGCGAAATCGGGTCCGGCATGAAGAAGATCGGGCACTATTTCACGGCCTTCCAGACGTATGTGGTCAGCGAGGGGGAGAACGAGCGGGGGAGGTTTGACCTGCGGGTGGCCTTCGAGATCCTCCGGTATGAGGCGGAGTACCGGGCGGCCGGCGCGACGCGTCCCGGCAGCTTCATGTACCAGTTCGAGGCCCTGTGCCGCAACCGGCTCCGCTACGAGGCGGGACTCGATGCGATGGCCGCGGATCCGATCTACGATGACGCTTGGCGGAGTTGGCTGGCCACAGTCCGCCGCCAGATCGGCATCGTGGATCTGACGGATCTGGTGTATGTGCGCAGCCAGCACTATGCCAACGATCGCATCCGGCGGTTTGGGAAGCTGGACACGGACGAGCCCATTCTCTTCGGCGAGAAGGAGGGCAAGATTGCGCTGGCCAATCGCCGCAAGGACCCGCTGTACTTCTTCGCGGCCCTCCAGCGGCAGCTGGGGTACCCGCATGTGCCGCGTCTCAAGCCGGCCGACGAGACGCCGCAGCTGATCCCGCAGCTGCTGCGCCGCATGGAGCGGCTGGAGACGCGGGTCAAGCTGGTCGAAGAGGAGCAGCGGGGTGGCATCGACCTGACCCGTTTTTACACTCCGCCCGGCCACCTGCTCGATGGTCCGCTGCCTGGCGAGTAAGGCGTCCGGACCGAAAGCAGCGCACAGACCCTGGTCAAACGCGGCCGCGGTGCTATGAAGGCAGCAGACCGCCAAGTCCGCCGCACAGGGCGTCGCCAGCTGCCGCGCCCCCTGCCAGCCACCACGCGAAACGAGTGAGACCGGCTTCCCGGATTCCGTGGGCTGAACGGTTCAACTTGCGGCACGCGCGCGGTACATTCTCGTGTGGTGCCTATCAGGACAGATACCGCGTACGTGAAAACTCCTTGGGGATTTGGAGCGCGCTAGAGAAGGTGCCGAGATGCCTGCCACCACTGATGGACCCGCTGATCGAGTGACCTCCAAGCAGTTCATTCAGCTGGAAGGCGCCACCGTGCGACTTGCCGGCGATTCGGGGGACGGCATGCAGCTGCTGGGCACCCAGCTGACCAACACGTCGGCCCTGCTGGGCAACGACGTCGCCACGTTTCCCGATTTCCCGGCTGAGATCCGCGCGCCGCGCGGAACGCGCGCGGGGGTGAGCGGTTTCCAGGTTCAATTCTCCTCTCACGACATCTTCACCCCCGGCGACCACCTGGATGCCCTGGTGGCCATGAACCCGGCCGCGCTCGTGACGAACGTCACGGACCTGAAGCCGGGGGGCCTCTTGATCGTCAACGAAGACGCCTTCGACGCCAAAGAGCTCAAGCTGGCGAACCTGGACCACAATCCGCTGGAGGACGGTTCGCTCGCGGGCTACCAGGTCATCCGCGTCCCCATGACGGCGCTGACTCGGAAAGCGGTGGAGGATCTTGAGCTGGGCGTGAAGATCGCCGATCGCTGCCGGAACTTTTTCGCCATGGGGCTGGTGTACTGGCTCTATGGCCGCGACTTGAGTGCCACGTTGCGGTTCATCCGCAGCAAGTTCGGCAACCGGCCGGACATTGTCCAGGCGAACGAGAAGGCGCTGCGGGCCGGCTGGAACTATGGCGAGACCACGGAGGCCTTTGCCAGCAGCTATCGCGTGGACCCGGCCCGCCTGCCGCCGGGCACGTATCTGAACCTGATGGGCAACCAGGCGCTGGCCTGGGGACTGCTGGCGGCGGCCGAACTGAGCGGCAAGGACCTGTTCCTGGGCACATACCCGATCACGCCGGCCAGCGACATCCTGCACGAACTGACCAAGCTGAAGCATTTTAGCATCCGCACCTTTCAGGCCGAAGACGAGATTGCAGCCGTGTGCGCCGCGATCGGCGCCGCGTTCGGGGGCGCGATGGCGGTGACGACTACGAGCGGCCCCGGCGTGGCGCTCAAGAGCGAAGGAATCGGCCTGGCGGTCATGCTGGAACTGCCCCTGATCGTGGTGAATGTCCAGCGCGGCGGGCCCAGCACGGGGCTGCCCACCAAGACGGAACAGTCGGACCTGTTCCAGGCCGTCCACGGGCGCAATGGCGAGTGCCCGCTGCCGGTGCTGGCGGCCGCCAGCCCTGCCGACTGCTTCGACGTGGCCCAGGAGGCGTGGCGCATCGCCGTGCGGTTCATGACACCCGTCATGCTGCTGTCCGACGGCTATATCGCCAACGGGTCGGAGCCGTGGCGCATTCCCCGGCTCGAAGACCTGCCACGCGTCGAGATCTCGCATCCGGAACCGGTGGCCGACGGCCAGGTATTCCTGCCCTACGACCGGGACGAGCGTCTGGCCCGCCCCTGGGCGCTGCCGGGCACCCCCGGTCTGATGCACCGCATCGGCGGGCTCGAGAAGCAGAACCGGACCGGCATCGTCAGTTACGATTCCGACAACCATGAAGCGATGGTTCAGCTGCGTGCGCAGAAAGTGGCGCACGTGGCCAGCGACATCCCGCTGCAGAAGCTCGACGGGCCGCCGGCCGGCGACCTGCTGGTCGTGAGCTGGGGTGGCACCTTCGGCGCCTGCACGACGGCCGTGCACCGCTGCCAGGCGGAAGGCCTCTCCGTCGGCCACGTGCACCTGCGTTACCTGAACCCGTTCCCCCGCAACCTCGGGGAGCTGCTGCGCAGCTACAAGCGTGTGCTGGTCCCCGAGCTGAACCTCGGGCAGCTGCGCACGTTTCTCACCGCCACCTATCTGGTGGACGCCGTCGGCTTCAACAAGGTCAAGGGCAAGCCGTTTGCGGTCGGCGAACTGGTCGACCGGATCAAAGCAGAACTCGCCACTGTGAGTTGATTACCATGAGCGTTGCATTACCCGTGCTCAAACCGGCCGACTACGCCAGCAACCAGGATGTGCGCTGGTGCCCCGGGTGCGGAGACTACTCCATTCTGGCACAGATGAAGAAGGTGCTCGCCGCGCTGCAGGTCCCGCGCGAGAAGCTGGTCTTCATCTCGGGCATCGGCTGCTCCAGCCGCTTTCCGTACTACATGCAGGCCTACGGTATCCACAGCATTCACGGCCGAGCGCCGGCGTTCGCCACCGGCTTGAAGGCCACCCGCCCGGACCTGCAGGTCTGGGTCATCACGGGTGACGGCGATGGTCTGAGCATCGGCGGCAACCATCTGATGCACTGCATCCGCCGCAACATCGACGTGAATATCATCCTGTTCAACAACCGGATCTACGGGCTGACCAAGGGCCAGTACTCCCCCACCTCCCGGCTCGGCGCCGTCACGAAGAGCTCCCCCGCCGGTTCGATCGACAATCCGCTGCATCCGCTGTCGATCGCCATCGGGTGCGAAGCCACGTTTGTGGCCCGTTCGATCGACACGAATATCAAGCATCTCGGCGAAGTGCTGCAGCGCGCTGCCGACCATCGCGGCACGTCGTTCATCGAGGTCTATCAGAACTGCGTTGTCTTCAACGATGGGGCCTTCGACTATGCCACCGACCGGGACCACAAGGCCGACACGACGCTGGAACTGGAGCACGGCAGGCCGCTGATCTTCGGCAAGAACCGCGACAAAGGGATTCGGCTCCGCGGCCTGGATCCGGAAATCGTCGAACTCGGAGCGGGCGTGTCCGAGCGCGACCTGCTGTGCCACGACGAACAGGCGCGGGAGCCCAGCCTGGCCTATCTCCTGAGCCGCATGCGGTACCCGGAGTTCCCCGAGCCGATCGGCGTGTTCCGGGCCGTCGATCGCCCGCGCTACGAAGTGGAACTGAACAACCAGATCGAAGCCGCCCGCGCCAAGAAGGGGCGTGGCAGCCTGGAGGCGCTCTTCCAGACCGGGGACAGCTGGACCGTGTCCTGATGCCGCCACTCACATTCGCTGGCCTGTCATACAGGGACCGCTGTGGTGACGGTTGACTGATCGCTTTGAGGAGATGCAACTCCCAGCATGGCGGGCCGTTGACGGCCTGGCAGCGACTGTCCTGCATTTTGGATTGTCCGCTGCTGGTTGCCGTGATGCAACTTACACTGGCAGACGCCGGGATCGCGAGAGCGGATTGTCCTACTACAGGGCCCGCTGCTTCTCGGCTCAACTGGGGAGGTTCGCAAGTAGGGATCCCATAGGGTATGAGGGTGGCATCAACCTCTACGAGTACGTGAAGGACTCGCCGGCCATGCGCACGGACGCCACTGGCCATCAGGGCGGCGATTATTGCACGTTCCCATATGCGACGTACTGTCCCCAGATTATTATCCGCCGAGCTTGCCGCCTCCAAATAGCGATCCTCGGTACACTCCGGGTTTCAAAATTTGCCACCGGAAGATGCAGGAGGGCAACGATTGCTGCGAAAACGCCGCAATTGGTGCTATCAACTCCTGTTTCGATGAACACTGCTACCTTCAATACGGAGCGGTTAACGCCGATGGAACTCCGACGGAGGGGACTGGAGGATGGGGAATTGGCGGGGGCAGCGCAGGTACATTACCTTTGCCAGAGCAGCACTTTGAACCAGCATCGTGTTCCAGCCTCACGCCAGGAAACTCGCCGCTCAAGTATGGCACGGGGGCTGGCAAGCCTAGTTCAAAGGCAACGGACGACGAGATCAAGGACTGCATCAGCAAGGTGCCAATGAGCAAGGGCTATAAGCCGTGGGGTAAAGGGCGATACAACTGCATGGACTGGGCGAAGGAAGCGGCGGCGGCATGTGGACTACATTAACCA
>DAISIS010000071.1:10515-16048 GCA_036821925.1 Pirellulaceae bacterium | reverse complement strand
GTCACCGACGCGGCTCTGCATTACGAGGGGAGCATCACGATCGATCAAGATCTGATGGACGCCGCCGACCTCGTCCTGTACGAGCAGGTCGATGTATTGGATGTCACCAACGGAGCGCGTTTGACGACATATGTGATCGCGGGGCACCGCGGGTCGGGCGAGATCTGCATTAACGGCGCTGCGGCCCACCTGATCGAGAAGGGCGATCTGGTGATCATCGCCAGCTATGCGCGGTACGACCAGGCCGAGGTTCAGGTGCATCAGCCGCACATTGTTCTGGTGGATGAGGACAACCGGGTGAAGCTGCCAGCGCAGGCAGCCCCGGCCAGGTGATCGTAATTGCCCCTCCCGGATGTCTCCAAGGACCATGCCCATGTCCGAGCGACAGGCTACGATCATGGCGGGCGTTCCCGCCCACAACATGGCGCTTTATCACCGGCTCCGGTTCTCCGTGGGCGACCCGGCTGTCCTGATTGAGGTGGTCGAGCAGGGACAAGCGACAGCCACGCTGATCCTGCGGGACATCGAGATGGAGCGGGCCAGGGCCCACGCGCGGGTCGATCAGGTGGCCTGCCCGGCCCAGTTCGCTCCGGCCCACGGCCTCTCGGGAGACCGCGAGACGGCCACGGCCGAGTCGGCGGCGGAATTCCTGCGGCGGCAGCAGATTGCGCGGGTCACGGCCGACCGCTCGTTGCCCCTGATCTATGTGCAGGCCCTGCACGCGGCCGGCATCGACGTCGTCTGTGATCTGGACCTGGGCGTCTCGGCACGCCGCACCAAGGATGCGGAGGAGATCGAGCACCTGCGCGCGGCGCAGCAGATGACAGAGCAGGCGATGGAAATGGCCTGCACGCTCGTTGGCCGGGCCACCGCCAGTCGCACCGGAGAACTGCAGTGGGACGGCGCGCCATTGACCTCCCCGCGCGTGCGCGCGGCCATCGACGTCTTCCTGCTCCAACACGGCTACGTGAACACGCCGTCGATTGTGGCGGGCGGGCGGGAAGGTGCGGATTGCCACAACCTCGGCACCGGCACACTCTACACGGGCCAGCCAGTCATCATCGATATCTTCCCGCAGAATCGTGAGACGCGCTACTGCGGCGACTGCACACGCACGGTCGTGCATGGCGAGATCAGCCCGGCGGTGGCACGGATGTACGAGGCGGTCGCGGCAGCCAAGGCGGCCGCTATCGGAGCGATCCGAGCGGGCGTGACGGGACAGTCGGTCCACGAGGCCACGCTCGCCGTCATCAAGCAGCATGGATTCGCCATCGGCCTGCCAACCGCCGATGACCCCGATACCTACTGTGCCATGGTGCACGGCACCGGACACGGCGTCGGGCTCGATGTGCACGAGCCACCACTGCTCGATATGGGCGGGCCCACCCTCCTGGCTGGCGACGCCGTGACGGTCGAGCCGGGACTCTACAGCCGGGCCATCGGCGGAATCCGATTGGAGGACCTGGTGATCGTCACCCAGGACGGCTGCCTCAACCTTAACCGGCTCCCCGAACACCTGCACTGGACGTGATTTGTCGAGTATCGGGGCAGGAACGTCCGATAGACCTATAGTGTCTCGTTAACACGCGTAGTCACGCAACTCGTCACACTCGTCATTACCCATCCCCAACACCTCGCCTGACATCGCTTCACCCGAGGCCTTCCCATGTCCGCCGCACGTCAACTCGTGCCCCTCCAGATGGTCGTGTCGCTCACGGCCGTGCTCTGGAGCGTCCCGGTCTGGGGCGGCCAGCCGATCGTGCCGGGCACCGGCATCAAGGCGACGCAAGTCGGCGATGATTTCGAGGATCCACAGTGGGAGTACCTGTCCCGGGACCCCAAGAGCAGCCAGGAGATGGACGAGCAGGCGCGGCTGCCGGCCGGCGAGGCCAGAAACGGTCGGTGGTATGAGGGCATCAAACGCGGGCATCCGGACGTCGTGCGCCGCGTGCCAACACCACCCGGCGGTCTGGAAGGCAGCACCGGAGCACTGCTGCTGCAGTCCAAGCGGACGGGCATCCCGGGTCGCGTCACGAACCGCATTCAACAGGATGACTTCGTCGCCGATGTGAACTACCGCCTCGGAGGCGCGCTCCCGGCTGCCCAGTGCCCAAGCGCCGTCGTCCGCGTGTTCCTGCCTCCGGTGGACCAGTGGGAACAACGCACCGGACCCCACTTTGCGTTCCGCTGCGCCGCAGAAACGTACCTGAACGGCAAAACGGAAACCTACTGGCCCGGCATGTTCATCGTGTTCGAACACGACGACAACGGTGACCGATACGCACATATCCGCATCCGCGCTAACCGACGCGGCCAGGATTACATAAGCCGACAGATCACGCAGACCGGCTGGTGGACCCTCGGCCTGTCGGTCAGTCCGGATGGCCTGGTCCATTACTACGCCAAACCCGGCATCGCCGACCTGACCGCGCACGACTACCTCGCCTCGGAGCAGGCGTTCGGCTATCGCTGCCAGCACTTCAAGACGTTCTTCTTCAACGTCTGCAACATCGACGACGGCAAGACGTGGTCCACCCCCTGGATCATCGACGACCCCTCGGTCTACTACCTGCCCTCGGAGACCGCGTCCCGGCCGATATTCGGCTGGCGCTGAGCTTTCGCAGCCGGCCCGAGCCCGCTCGGCCCACGGGTCTGGCTGGCCCGCCACCTGCCGCCTTTCCCCTGCCCGCCGCTCATTGACATGTCGACACATGCCGATATATTGTCATGAAGAAGGAGAGCGGGGATATGGCACAGAACTCGGCGACCGACTGGCCGTTACTGGACCTGGAGTTGCTCCATGAGGCGGCCGAATGCCTGCGGACGCTGGCCCATCCGCATCGGCTGCGCATCGTCCAGATGTTGTTGCACGGGCGGTACAGGGTCGGGGAACTGGCCGAGGCGTGTGAGATACCGAGCCACATGGCGTCCGAGCACCTGCGGCTGATGCAGCGTTGCGGGCTGTTGCGGAGCCAGCGGGATGGCCGGTGTACGTACTACGAGGTGGCACAGCCGCATCTGGCGGGGATTATTGCGTGTATCGAAGCGCGCAGCCGCGAGCGGCAAACATAGCGAGAGGAAGTGAGAGGAGTACAGTCATGGCACAAACGCGGAGGCAACGCGCGGCGGGCAAGGTGAAATCCGAGACGCTGCTGATCATCGTGTTCCTGGTGGGCTGGTTCGCCCTGCAGATGTTCGTGCTGCCCAAGCTCGGAATCACGACGTGAGGAGCCGCATCGTGTGGGCCGAGTTCGGCCCCGACGTCGGCGGAATGAGGCAGCAGATATTCGGTATTGGTCATTGGTCATTGGTCAAAGGATATTTCAGTGGCAGCGCCAGTGGCAACGGAATCACGTCTGACGATTGTGATCGTGGGGGGAGTTGCGGGCGGTGCGTCCGCCGCAACGCGTGCGCGGCGGTTGAACGAGGAAGCCGAGATCATACTGTTCGAGAAGGACGAGTATGTCTCGTTCGCCAACTGCGGGCTGCCCTACTACCTGGGCGGAGAAATCGAGGATCGGAGCAAGCTTCTGGTGGCGACCGCCGATCACCTGCGTACCCGGTTCCGACTGGATGTGCGCACCCGTCAGGAGGTGACTCGCATCGATCGGGCGAACCGTACAGTGACGGTCCAGAATCATCTGGACGGGAGCACGTACGAGCAGCGGTACAGCAAGCTGATCTTGGCGCCGGGCGCCAGCGCGATCGTGCCGCCGCTCAAGGGTGTGGACGCTCCCAACGTGTTAACGCTGCGGAATCTGGACGACGCGGATCGCATTGCGGCGGCCGTGCGTTCGGCGCGGACGCCGCAGGCGACAGTCGTGGGCGCCGGATTCATCGGCCTGGAGATGGTGGAGCAGTTGGCGCGACGCGGCCTGGCCGTGTCGCTGGTCGAACTACAGCCCCAGGTACTACCACTGCTGGACCGCGAAATGGCCCACCCGCTCCGGCAGGCGTTGCAGCAGCACGGTGTGCAATTGTATCTGGGCACCTCGCTCAAACGCATTGTGACCGATCGTGACGGCCTGGCGGTGGCGGTGGAACTGGATGATGGCCGGCAGTTCGACACGTCGCTGGTGATCCTGGGTGTGGGGGTTCGTCCGAACAACGCTCTGGCGACGGCGGCGGGGATCGAGACCGGTCCGGACGGCGGGATCATCACCAATCGCTACCTGCAGACCAGCGACCCACTCATCTACGCGGTCGGGGATGCCGTGCAATACACGTTTGGCCCGACCGAGTTACCCATGCGGATACCGCTCGCCGGGCCTGCCAACCGTGCGGGTCGGCTGGCGGGTGAGCATGCGGCGACCGACGGCGCGCACGCGGCGGCCGATGTGCTGGGCACGGCGATTGTCCGCGTCTTCGACTGGTCGGCGGCGCAGACCGGTCTTTCGGCGGCCCGTGCCCGGCAGCTAGGGATGCCGGCGCGCAGCGTGACGGTGGTCGCCAACAATCATGCAGGGTACTACCCTGGGGCGACCCCCATCACACTCAAGCTGGTCTTCGATCCCAAGTACGGTCGCGTACTGGGTGCTCAGGCGGTTGGGCAGGACGGCGTGGACAAGCGGATTGACGTGATCGCCACAGCCATGGCTTTCAACGCCACGGTGAGGGACCTGGCGGGCCTGGACCTGAACTACGCGCCGCCCTTCGGCGCCGCCAAAGACCCGGTGCACATGGCGGCGTTCGCCGCCTGTAACCAGATGGACGGCATCACCGACTTCCTGGATGCCGACGCGGACCTGAGCGGGATGCAGGTGCTCGACGTCCGCACACCACCGGAGATAGAACAGCTGCCGTTCCCAGGCGCTGATCCTGTCATCCGTATTCCGCTGGACGAGTTGCGGGATCGGCTGGACGAATTGGACCTGACGCGCGAGACGGCGGTCACGTGCCAGACCAGCCTGCGCGCCCATGTCGCGTCCTGCCTGCTGCGGCAGGCCGGGTTTGAACGCGTGCACGTCGTCTCCGGCGGTGCGCTGGTCCGAAGTCGGGCGCTGGCCGAGTAGCGTGCCGGGTCGCGTCAGGAGTGCCGGGCGGGACGACGTGTCGTGACACGGTCGCAGGCGGGTGCACCACGGGGCGTTCCTGCCGGGCGACCTGTTGGCTATTGCGGCGGTGCGTTGAACCGCTCGTCCAGTTTGCTGCCCAGGTTCTCGCGCAATTCCCGGGCCACTTCGCGCGCGTTCTCGGTATCGCTGCGGATTCGCTCGTGATTGATGCGCAGATGCACTTCAGTGCTGTCACCCTGGTTGGTCCTCTGCATGGTGAACCACTTCCGGGCACCACCTACCACAGCGATGACGATGACGAACAACGCGATCGTGCCGAGAAACTTGCGCATCAGATTCCATCCTCACGTACTCGCCGCGGCGCCGCTGCCGGAACCGATCGGGGTGCGCGCCGCCGAAGGCAAAACTTTACGCCCCTGGATGCAGTGAGACAAGATCGAAAAAGGGGGCGTGAGCCAGCTGACGGGGGGGCCCAGGCCGGCGTCGGGCAGGAGGCGTCCGGCGCGAGGCGGCAGGCG
>DAISIS010000071.1:0-10415 GCA_036821925.1 Pirellulaceae bacterium | reverse complement strand
GGCGCGAGGCGGCAGGCGTTCGGGCACCTTCCGGGGGCTGTCCACCCTCCCGAGCTCTTTCTTGCCGCTTGCCGCCTGCCGCCTGCCGCCTCTGCCTATCGGCCGTTCACGGCATGTCGACCCAGGCGCCGCCGGCCTGCGAGCTCTTGACTGCCGCAGCGATGAATGCGATCCCGGTGCGGCCGTCGTCGACGTTGGCATACTTGGTTCCGTCGGACTGGAACCGCTTGCCGTCTTCGTATGCGCGCACATCCTGTTCGAAGCAGCGGTGCAGCCGCGCGAACGCGTCGTGGAACGCTTCGGGGTGTCCGGAGGGAATGGTCGGTTCTGCCATCAGTTCGGCGGGCAGGTCGCCGAGGAAGCCGTCGTTCGCGGCCACGGCGGCGCGGAAGTAGACCCGGTCCGGCTGATTGGGGAGCAGGATCCGCACTTCCTCGGGGAATTCCTGCCGCCACAACAGCGATCCCTTGCTGCCGTTGACCTCGATTCCCAGGTCGTTCTTGTGTCCGATGGCGATCTGGGACGCGCGCACGAGGGCCCGGGCCCCGTTATTGAGCTGGCAGTACGTGGTGAAGTGGTCATCCAGCTTGCGGCGTTCCACGAAGGTTTCGAGATGCGCCTGGAGTTTGGTGACATTCAGTCCGGTGATGTATCGCAGGTGCATCAGGGCATGCGTACCGATATCGCCGCCACAGCAGCTGGCGCCGGCCTTGGCCGGATCCACGCGCCACTCGGCCTGCATCGAGCCCTGGTCCTCGGCGCGGCCGGCGAGCCACCCCTGGATGTAGTAGGCATCGACCCAGCGCACTTCGCCGATCAGCCCGCTGGTGACGACGAACCGTGCGAAGCGTGTGGTCCAGTGCCCCAGGTAGGTGTGGGCGACGCCGAAGGGGATCTTGGCCTCTTTGACGGCCGCCGCCAGCTGGTCGGCTTCCTCGAGCGTGACGGTCAGCGGCTTCTCGCAGAACACGGGAATCCCCGCCCGGATACACTTCATCGCGGGGTCGAAGTGCACGTGGTTGGGCGTCACGATCAACGCGTAGTCGACCCGTTCGCCGAGCGCCTTCTGGGATTCCGTCTCGATCAGTTCGTCATAGCTGCGGTAGCCCCGGATAGGATAGGGCCAGGCTTCCGCTTCCCGCAGGGCCACTTCCGGATCGGGGTGGAGCGCAGCGCAGGTGACGCGCCGCGTGCCGTCGAAGAAGATAGCGCGTTGATGAGGCTGCACGATGAACGCACCGCCACCGCCGCCGATCAATGCCACGTTCAGGGGTCGTTGGGACATAGGGTTCTCCTTTGGTCATGGTAGAGCGATTCTGAACAGCCTCACGGTGTCCCCGCGCGGTATCCAAGCCGTTGTGCTGACCGCGCTGGCGGGCCCAGGTGGCGGGGGCTGGGGGGAGGCGGGGTACCGGCCTCCCGTCATGCCGCCCGTCTGGTGGACCGGCAACACGTGCGAATCGGGCGCGAAGTGCTTCAAAGCATACCACTCTGCGTGCCGTTCGAAACCCGGCCCCAGCTTTTCCCGGCGGGCAGACGGCGGGTCCGCCACGCGCGCCGGCGCCGTCTGCTGGTCGCCACGCGACCTCCAAGATACCGCATGAGTGGGCCGTCTCGAAAGGGCTCCGCCCCGGCCCGGTTTCCGGCCTCGGACACCTCCCCCAACTCGTTCCATTTACTGGGTTTACACCGCATTGTGAGCGGCGTTATACTCGTCGCTGGAGCTGCGTTCGACCGGGTGTGGCTGCGGCGCAGCGGAGCGGAGTTCCCGGCAGACACGGGATCGATCGGTGCGGGTGCCGCACCGGCCGCCGCGCGGATCTCCAGGCTTCCCATTGGAAAGGTGAGTGATCATGATCGAGTTGGGGTTTCACACGGATAACTACCGTCCGCTGAGCATGAGCTTTGAGGCTTCCGTAGAAAAGGGGTTGGCGCTCGGTCTGCGACATCTGGAGTTTGCCGTCATTCACGGCCAGAATTTTATCCAGGCCATGGGGTACGATCCGGGCATTTCGCTCCAGTCCAACGCGCGTGCGCTCCGAAAATACCTCGACAGCAAGGGGCTCAGCGTGTCCCAGATCGATGGCTCCTATCCGTTGATGGGCCCCAACGGGTCCACCTTCGGCGTGCAGTATGTCCAGCAATCGATCCGGTTTGCCGCCGAACTGGGTTGCCCGAGTGTGGATACGGTGGACGGGGCGTTCGAAATCGAAGGCCTGTCTCGCGAGGAGGTATTCCGGATCACCTGCGACAACTACCGCCAGTGTCTGTCGTGGGCCGAGGACTACGGCGTGATGCTGGCCATCGAGCCGCATGGTCCCTATACGAACGACGGCGACTTCCTGCAGCGGTTGTTCGAGTATTTCGATTCGGAGTACCTGCGGTTCAACATGGACACGGGCAACAATTTCATCGCCGGCTGCGATCCGCTGGCGTATTGCCAGCGATTCCGCAAGTACTTGATTCACGCCCACATCAAGGATGTCAGCGCGTCGCTGGCAGCCGCCCTGCGTGGGGAGGAAACGGGCATCGGCAGCTCGCAGGTGCCGATCGGTGGTGGGGTCAATGCCGACAACATCCGCAAGGTGCTGAAGTACCTGGCCGAGACCAACTGGGACGGTGTGGTGTCGATCGAATGCCATGGGTCTGACGAGAATATGAAAGCCAGCGTGGAGTTCCTCCGCGGTGTGCTGCGCGAGATTGGCCAATGACTTTTTACGGACAAGGAAACAGACGATGAAATCTGCCATGAATCGACGTACGTTTGTCCAGCATTCCGTCCTGGCCTCCGCAGGTGCCGCGCTGGCCGCCAGCAGCCTGGCCCAGCCGGGCGCCGCGGGCGCGGACGATGCGTCAGCTCCCGCCACGCCGCCTGTGGCCCAGGAGATGCCGCGGGGGAAGATCGGTGATCTGGAGATCAGTCGCCTGCTGCTCGGCGGCAACCTGCTGACGCACTACACGCACAGCCGCGACCTGCGCTACGTGTACACGCTGGCCAAGGCCTACAACACCGACGAGAAGATCCTCGAGACACTGGCCGCCGCCGAGGATCACGGCATCAATACGCTGGTGGTGCACAACGTGCCGGCCACCCTCGCGGTGCTCAAGCAGCATCGGCAGCGGGGGGGCAAGATGCAGTGGATCACGTGCACCTTCCACGCCCTGGCCGGTGGCGACCTGCAGAAGTTCGCCACGGAGGTCGAGCAGTTGGTCGACGCCGGTACGGACGCCCTCTATATCTCGGGGGTGGAAGCGGACTTCATGTGCGGATACACCAACGACATTTCGGCGATCAATTCGGCCGAGCGGGCTACCGAACCGAAGATGGACGTGCTGGCCCAGGCCCTCGACCTGGCCAAGGCCCACGGCCTGCCCACCGGGCTGGGAGCACACCGGCTGGGCGCCATCCAGGAGTGCGAGAAGGCCGGACTGGATGTCGACTTCTATCTCAAGACGTTCCACCACCACAACTACCCGACCGCCAACCTCCATCACGACTCCAACTTCTGTCCGGATCCGGACGGGGTCACCCAGTTCATGCAGACGGTCAAGAAGCCGTTCATCGCCTACAAGGTCATGGCGGCCGGGGCCATCCCGCCCAAGGACGCGTTCGAGTTCGCCGTGACCAACGGGGCGGACTTCATTCTGGCCGGCATGTTCGACTTCGAGATCGCGGAGGATGCCCGACTGGTCCGTGAGCTGTATGCGAACGTGCAGCGCCCGCGTCCGTTGCAGGCCTGAGCGCGGGCCCGCCCGGTGCGCAGCGTCCTGCCCAATCATGTCCCGACGAGAAGCTGAAGCGAGATGACTATGCGACGTCGCAAGTTTCTGCAGGCGGGGGCCGCAGCGGCCTCCGGCCTGCTGGTAGCATCGTCCCAGCCGGTCGCCGCCCAGACCGACAGCGGCCCGGAGCTGCGGCTGGCGCTGATTGGCGGAGGCTATCAAGGACGCAATCTGCTCAGCGCCGCGATGGCCGTGGGCGGCGTGCGCGTGCAGGCCGTGTGCGACATCTGGGAGTACTCCCGCAAGTACTGCCAGAGTTTTCTCCAGCGGTACGACCAGGAGGTCCAGCTCTACGAAGACTTCCGGGAGATGCTCGACAAGGAGCGGGAGCTGGACGCCGTACTCGTGGCCACGCCCGACTTCGCACACGCGACCCAGGTCAACGCCTGCCTGGAGGCGGGGCTGCACGTCTACTGCGAACCGATGCTGGCCCACACCCTCGACGCCGCCCGCTCCATGATCGACTCGATGCGGCGCTCCGGCAAACTGCTGCAGATCGGCTACCAGCGCCGCAGCGATCCGCGCTACCGGCACGCCAAAGAGAAACTGATCGCCGAGGCCCAGTTGCTCGGACGCGTGACGGTGGTCCAGACGCAGTGGGCCCAGGAGGCAGCCGACCTGCGCGGCTGGCCCAAACGCTACTTGATCCCCGACGAACTGCTGCACCGCTACGGCTACGAGGACATGCACCAGTTCCGCAACTGGATCTGGTACCCGCAGTACAGCAGCGGACCGTACGGCGCCTTCGTATCCCAGCAACTCGATGTCTGCCAGTGGTTCCTGGACGCGGCGCCCCGCACGGTGATGGCCAGCGGCGGGCGCGACTTCTTCGCCGACCGCCCCGGCCTGGACACCGTGCTGAGCGTCTACGAATACCCGCACGCACTCGGTCCCGTGCGGGTGTCGTGCGCTATGCTGACCACGACCAGCGGTGACGGGACGCGGCAGTTCGAACGATTCCTCGGCACCCAGGGATACCTGCAGATGTCGGACAATCCGCGCTGGGCGCGGATCGGACGGGAACCGAATGCACCCGACTGGGACGAATGGATCAAGCAGAATTACGTGGTCAAACAGGAACGAGTGGCTGCCCATGCCGCCAAAGAGGATGAACTGGACGTGCACGTCAGTGGCGAGGTGGAGCAGTACCAGTTCCCCGTGATGACGCAAGCGTCCGGCTGCCAGGCGCACCTGGAGAATTTCTTCCAGGCCGTGCGCGGCCGGGAACCGCTGCGCTGCCCGGCCGATGCGGCCTTCCCCAGCCAGGTGGCGGCGTTCAAGGCGATCGAGGCGGTGCAGGCCGGCGCGACGGTGGCGTTCGCCCCCAGCGACTTCACGACGTGACTTTTCCGGGAGCATCCGGCGATGCGCACAGAGCCCGGTCACGTTACCCTGTACCAGCGGGCCATGGCCACGGACTTTTCGATCACCATCGCCTATCCCGATCACCAGTATGCGCGCCAGGCGGCGGCGGAAGCGTTCCGCGAACTGGAGCGGCTGGAGGGCCGCTTGAGCGCGTTTCGGGAGGACAGCGATGTGGCGCGGATCGCGCGCTTGCAGAGTGGTCAGACATGTGTGGTCGATCCCGCCACGCATGCCTGCCTGCAGGTCGCGCTGGACGTGGAAGCGGCCACAGGAGGCGCGTTTGATATCGCGTATCGGTCCCAGCCGCATCGGGCCGCATCGAGACGGATCCGACTGGCCGCCCGTCAGCCGCAGGTGGCGGTGCTCGCGGGGGGCACCGAGCTCGATCTCGGGGGGATCGGCAAGGGCTACGCCCTGGATCATCTGGCTTCCGTCCTGGCCGACTGGGACCTGCACTGTGTCCTGCTGCGGGCCAGCAAGAGCACGGTTCTGGCGCGTCATGCGCCGCCCGAGCGCGCGGGGTGGGAGGTCCGGTTTGGCACCGCCACCGACGTCTGGATCCTCTCGCTGCGCGAGATGGCCTTCAGTGGCTCAGGAAGCGACCGGCAAGGCCCCCACATTATTGACCCGCAGCGCGGCCAGCCGGCGTGCGCACACCGCCTGGCGTATGCCACCGCCGCTTCGGCGGCGGCGGCCGATGCGCTGTCCACTGCGTTCGTCGTCATGCCAGACGACGCGATTCGGCAGTACTGCCAGCGCTGCCCCGACAGCGCTGCGTACGTCGTTCCGGCTGGCAGCGGACTGCTGCGGGTCCTGCACGAACCGCCAACGATGGAGGCCGTGGCCCTATCCCCGTGAAGAAGACCTGAAGACTCAGCCATTTGTGGAGACCTGTCATGATGAACCGATTACGAACGCTGTGGGTGACAGTGGTGTGCGTGCACGTCGGACTGTTCGCCGGCGGTGGTGCCTGCTCCGGCCAGGTGGCAGCCGGCCCGGCGTCGACGGCGACGCAGGCCCGGCATCCGTTCTACGCCTTCTGTTTCGATATCCACGACGCGCAGAAACGCGATCTGGAGCAGCAGGCAGCCATGCTCAAACAGCTCGGCTACGACGGCGCCGGGCACGTGGGCTTGGAGGCGCTGGCCGAGCGTCTAGAGAGCCTGGACCGGGCCGACCTGCGGCTGTTCGTGGCCGGCATCACCGTAAATCTCACCCAACCGCCGGACGAACCGCTCGCGCAGCTCAAGCATGCCCTGCCGCTGCTCAAGAACCGCCAGGCGGTCCTGTACGTTGTGCTGACCGGCTATCCCCCCCGGGACGCCCGCGGTGAGGAACCGGCCGTCACGACCTTGCGCGCCATGGCCGATCTGGCCGCCCAGGCGGACGTGCGGCTGGGTCTCTATCCGCACACCTCCGACTGGGTCGCCCAGTTCGCGCATGCGGTGAGCGTCGCCAATCAGGTGGACCGGCCCAACTGCGGAGTCATCTTCAACCTGTGTCATTTTCTGCGCAACGAGGAGGCGGACACGCTGCCGGCGGTACTGCGCGCAGCCCAACCACGACTGGTCGGCGTGACTCTCAACGGGGCCGATCTGGCCGGCAAGAGCGACGCCGACTGGGGGCGTCTGATCCAGCCGCTGGATCGCGGCTCGTTCGATATGCGGGGACTGCTCCGCGAGCTCAAACAGATCAACTACCGCGGCCCGATTGGACTGATGTGTTACGGCATCTCGGGTGACGCCGCAGACCACCTGGCGCGTTCGATCGCGCAGTGGCACGAGCTGCGTGCGGAGCTGGAATGAACGCACACCCGCACTCTCGAAAATGCCCGCCCCCCCCAGCACGTGAAGTGATCGGCGCGCCGGGCACGGGTGACCAGCCCACCTGTGCCCTGCGTGCGAAGCGCTCTGGCGGCACCCAGTCCGCTCAGGCAGCCGGCCCAGCGCCACTCGCACCGGCGCTCGGTGGCCGCTGCCCCAACTGCTCGTCCATCATCAGCAGGCCCATGGAGTTGTCCTTGATCATCTTGAGCTTGCCGACGATCGACTGGACGTTGGCCTCCTCTTCCACCTGCTCGGTGACAAACCACTGCAGGAACGTGTTGGCCGCGTGGTCACCTTCCTTCACTGCCAGGTCGACCAGCTGGTGGATCTTCTTGCTGATCAGCCGCTCGTGATCCAGGGCATCCTGGAACGCGTCCAGGGGACTGGACCAGTCGGTCTTCGGCTTGTCAATCTGCTCCAGGACCACCCGTCCGTCGCGGTCGTTGATGAAGTCGATGAACTTCTCGGCGTGCATGCGTTCCTCATCGAACTGGATCCGCATCCACGCCGCCATGCCTTCCAGGTTCTGGGCCACGAAGTAGTTTGCCATGGAGAGATACAGATAGGCCGAGAAGAACTCGGCGTTCAGATGGTCGTTGAAAGCCTTTTCAATCGTTTTGTTCATACAGTCCACCCCTCGATGTGGGAAGTGAATGGTTCGTTTCTGGACATTGTAGTGCCCGCCTCGGAACCGCACACCCCACTGGCGCTGCGGGTCACAACCGAACAGGTGACGTCCCGAGTGACGATGGGGAGCCCGGGCCGCGCGCGCCGCGACGGCGGCCTCGGGCGGGAGGCCGCCGTGGCCATGCGGCTGCGAGCTTCTGGTCAGGCCTGATACTCGTACTCCCGATCCTTCAGGATCCCCGGCATCGGCACCGGGTATTCGCCCTGGTCATTGACGGTAATCGGTGCCGGTCCGTCCGCGGTCAGCCGGTCGACGCCCGGCGCGAACTCGTGGGGGCAATTGAGCATCTGTTCGTAGGTGATGATCTGACCGGTGTGGGCTGCCATCCGCCCCATGGAGGTGACCAGACTGGCTTCCGCGCCGCGTTTGATTTCGTTGTACGGCGTATCGTCACGAATCGCATCGACCAGGTCTGCAGAGAGGCATGTCACAGAAACCGGGCGCGGAGGTCCCGGGTGGCCGGCGGGGTGCCTGCGGGGGTCACGACACCGCCAAAAACAGCCCGCCGCAATATGGCTGTTATCCTACCACGGGGCACGCGATCTGGCAGCCAGCCCAGGCCGGCCACCCCCCCGGGTATTCTTGACTTCGCGACCGCGATTCGCGCCAATACCAACGTACACTTGTGATGCCCGATCTGCATCCGCGCTTGCCCGTGTCGTGCGTCGAACTTTTCGCAGGAGCGTCGAGCCTGATGAGCCGCAAGAAACCCCAGGGCCCGGCCAAGCCATCGAGCCGGACCAACGCTACGCCGTCACCGAAACAGCCGAGTCCGGCCGGGCAGTCCAAGTCGATGAAGGGAACCGCGCCGGCGGCGAAGAAACGAGGCACACGCGGCCAAGGGACGCCGCTGGCGCCCGCGTCGGAAACGCCCGACGACCCGTGCCCGCCGCTGCCCACGACCGCGGAGGCCTTCCGGCAGTCTGCGGTGAACAATCTGTACCGCGCGCGCGGCCAGGCCGTGCAGTCGGCCAGCCACCAGGACGTGTATATGGCGCTGTCGTATACCGTGCGGGACTTCCTGATCGAACGCTGGCGGCAAACGACTGAGGCGCAGTTCGCCGCGAATCCCAAGTTCGTGTACTACTTGTCGGCCGAGTACCTGCCTGGCAAGCAGCTCGCCCAGAATCTGCAGTACACGCACACGGAGCAGTTGGCGCGCGACTCGCTGGCCATGCACAAACTGGATCTCGATCGGTATCTGGATCTCGACGTGGAACCGGGACTCGGCAACGGCGGGCTCGGCCGGCTGGCCGCCTGCTTCCTCGACTCCCTGGCGACGCTCGACATCCCGGCGGTCGGTTACGGCATCCGTTACGAGTTCGGCATCTTCCGCCAGACGTTCGAAGACGGCTGGCAGGTCGAGAAACCCGACGGCTGGCTGCTGCTGGGCAACCCTTGGGAATTCGTCCAGTCGGACGACATGGTGCGAGTCGGGTTCTGGGGTCACACCGAGGACTACGTCGCGGAAAACGGCAGCACGCGGACGCGGTGGGTGCCCAGCCGGGAAGTGTACGGCGAACCGTGCACGACGCTCGTGCCCGGCTACGGGACCAAGACGGTCAACATCCTGCGTCTGTGGCGTGCCCGGGCCACCGACGAGTTCGACTTCCAGCTGTTCGACATCGGGGACTACACGCGGGCGGTCGACGAGAAGGTGCAGTCGGAGACGATCAGCAAGGTTCTATATCCCAACGACGCCAACCCCAACGGCCGGCAGCTCCGGCTCAAGCAGCAGTATTTCTTCGTGGCATGCTCGCTGCACGACATCCTGCGCCGATTCCGGCTGAAGAACGACGACTGGAACCTGCTGCCGGAGAAGGTGGCCATCCAACTCAACGACACGCACCCCGTCGTAGCGATCCCCGAACTGATGCGGCTGCTGGTGGACATCCACAAGCTCGACTGGGATTTCGCCTGGCGGCTCACCTGCGCCACGATGGGCTACACCTGCCACACCCTGCTGCCTGAGGCACTCGAGAAATGGCCGGTGGAGCTGTTTGCCAGCCTGCTGCCGCGTCATCTCGAAATCATCTACGAGATCAACCGGCGATTCCTGGACGAGGTGCGGGCCCGGTACCCGGGGGACGCGGAGCGGATCGCGCGGATGTCGATCATCGAGGAGCAGCCGGTGCGGCAGATCCGCATGGCGCACCTGGCCACGATCGGCAGCCACGTGGTGAACGGCGTCGCGGCATTGCAGTCCCGCCTGTTGCGGGAACTGGTGCTCAGGGACTTCGCCGATCTGTGGCCGGACAAGTTCCAGAACAAGACGAACGGCGTCACCCCGCGCCGCTTCCTGCGGCTGGCCAACCCGTCGCTGTCGCACTTGATCACCTCCCGCATCGGCGACGGCTGGCTGACCGATCTGGCGAAACTGGCGAAACTCGAACCGTACGCGGACGACCCGGAATTCCAGGCTGCCTGGCGCGAAGTGAAGCAGCAGAACAAGCAGCGTCTCGCGGCGCTGCTCCAGGAGACCTGCCAGGTCACCCTGAACGTCGACTCCCTGTTCGACATCATGGTCAAACGGCTCCACGAGTACAAACGCCAGCTGCTCAAGGCGTTGCACATCATCTGGCTGTATCACCGCGTGAAGGCCAACCCCCAGCTGCCGCTCAGCCCGCGGACATTCCTCTTCGGCGCCAAAGCGGCGCCCGGCTATGTCATGGCCAAACGGATCATCAAACTGATTCACGGCCTGGCGCAGGTGATCAACAACGACCCCGACGTGCACGGCCGCCTGACCGTCG
>DAISIS010000070.1:0-16432 GCA_036821925.1 Pirellulaceae bacterium | reverse complement strand
CACATAGCTGGCGCTATAGGCCGTGCCCGGGTTCCCCCAGGTGTCCGCCAATGCACCGGCGGGGACGCTGAGCGTCAGGAGCTCCTCGCGGTCCACCTCCGCCAATGTCAGACGCACGGTGTCGGCGTCCAGCAGTCCGGCATCGACCACCCGCCCCAGGCTCACCGCGAAATCACTGGCCTGCACCGAACTGGCCTGCACCGCTTCGTTGAAGTCGATGTCCAGCGTGGTGCACGGCAACTCAATTGTTGACCCGGCCGCGGGATTCGTGTCGGTGACCGCCAGCGGCAGCGTGTCATAGCGGAAGCTGCCCGCGTAGGCGCCCACCAGATCGCCATCACTCGCACGCTTCACCGTCCCGGCGTCCAGCGTCAACGTCTGCACGCCCTCCGCCGTGACCGGTTCGACCGAGAAGGCGAACTCTAGCGTGTCCGCGTCCACAATGGTGTAGCCTCTGGCGGGAATCCCGTTGACCTTGACCCCGCTGACCGTGATGTCAGCAGGCAGCTGGCTGAAGGGATCCGAGAAGTCAATCTGGTAGCCGCCGCTGAGCTGCGGTGGCGTGCCGACGGTCCCCCGATCGGCCGGCACCGTATTCACTACATTCATGCCCAGCTGTTGCAGCGCGGCCAGTGCGTTGAGCCGGCCGTAGCCGTACTCCACGTTGAAACCGTTGCCGTCATACTCCAGCTGCCCGACCTTGTCTGCGGTGCTGCGCAGCAACTGTTTCACCTGCGCGGCCGTCAGTGTCGGGTCGACCGACAGGAGCAGGCTGCCAATGCCGGCGGCAAGAGGAGACGCAGACGACGTGCCGCCAAACCCGTGCGCCACAGTGTTGTCGGTGTAGTCTCCGTCGTGATAGCCAGCCGAACCGATCCGGTCGGTGGTGGTGATGCCGACCACGTACGGGGAGTCGACATCGCTGCTGGGTGCCACGAAATCCAGCTCAGGTCCGTAGTTGCTGTACTCGGCGCGGAGGTCCCGCTGATTGCTGGCCCCCACCGCCATCACGCCGGCGAGCGAGCTGGACAGGGAGGCCGGGTAGCTGACCGGGCCGTAGCCGTTGCCGGCGGCAATGAACGTGGCCACCCCCCGCCCGGCGCGGGCCGTGTTGCTTGCCCAGGTCAGCGCCGTGGTCACAGCCGGATTGGGCGACCCGCCACCCCAGGAGCAGTTGATCACCTGCGCGGCGTTCCACGTGCCCAGCCCGTTGGCCGTCCGCCCGGCCGCGTAGTAGATGGCCTGCGCCGTGGCCGCGTCACTCACATACGAATCGCCGTGGAAGATCTGCACGGGCAGGATCCGGGCATTGAAGGCGGCGCCGGTCACCCCCAGGCCATTGTTGCCCCGGCCCGCCGCCACACCGGCCACTGACGTGCCGTGCCGATCGTCGGCCGTGACGCTCGGGTCCGGACTGTTGACAGCGAAACTCCACCCACTGACGTCGTCGATCCAGCCATTGCCGTCGTCGTCGATGCCGTTGCCGGCCACTTCACCGGGATTCACGAAGATGTTTTCCCGCAGGTCGGGGTGCGTGCGCTCGATGCCGTCGTCCACCACGGCGATCGTCACCCCCGTGCCTGTACCGATGTCCCAGGCCGCCACCGCGCTGACGTCCGCGCCCGCCACCGCGTCCGCGACTTGGGTCCCGGTGTTGTGCAGATGCCACTGTGTGGAGAACAGCGGATCGTTGGGTACGAACATCCGCTCCACCTGCTGGTAAAAGTTGGGCGTGGCCCACGCCACGCGCAGGTCCGCCCTGACCTTGTTGGCGTAGTCCAGCGTGGCCTGCCCGGCGGCACCGAGCGTGACCACGTACTGGTCCGGTGTGCCCAGCAGCGAACGATACCCAGTGACGCGCGCGTCGAAGTCGAAGTCGAAAACGTCCGCCGGACTGCTGCCGGGCACCAGCGCCACGATCGCTTCGTCGAGCACGAACAGCTGGTTGCCCGACGCCTGTGACGTGAACGCCGTCGTCACCCAGGCCACGTCCTCGCACTGGAATTCCGGCAGTGAGGGACCTCCGCCGCCCACCACAAAGATGCTGTCGGTCAGCGCCGCGGCGATCTCGAGTCCCGCCGGCAGTTCCAGCGCCAGAGTCATCTCCGTCAGACGCGCGTCCGAGTCGGCCCGATTGACTTTGATGGCGATGGCCGACTTGTCTATGTCCAATCCGATGCGTTGGCCGTCGGCCAGGTAATACGCAGCGGCATCACCCAGCGCGGGCAGCGGACCGGCTTGTGACAGCACGACACGGTCCTCGAGTCGCTCCAAGAGCAGCCGCCGGGCACCGGCTCTGCGCCACGGCAGACGGCTTCGGTTACGTGTGCCCCCGATCCCGAAACGGCCGGACGACCGAGCGACATCCATTGTCTTTCCTCCTTCAACACACGCGCAGCGAGATGCGCGATGTGCTCAGCCCCGAAAAAGAAAACGGGCGACGAGTTCCTATTAGGATTTCACCGCCGCGACACGCCGCTGTCAATCAGGCGTCGCCAGCGAAGATGAGCGGGTCAGCCCCGAATTCAGGTGGCAGGTGGCGCCCCTGAGGACGAGGTCCGCCGCGGTAGGCTGAAACCCCCGGGTGTGGGCGCGAAGCGCCAACATACGCACACAAACGGGCGATCGCTCGGGGCGGTCACCCAGTCTCCAATCACCTGCCGTGAGCGGCGAAGGGGCAGTGGTCAGGGGCGGGGTCGAACCGCCGACACACGGATTTTCAGTCCGTTGCTCTACCAGCTGAGCTACCTGACCCGGGATCTTCGGCCACGCAGCGCGCGTGGCGTCAGATCGGCCATCCTAATTCGTGCCGTCGGCGTTGTCAATTCGACGGCCGGACGGGCGCGTTCAAACCAGGCCCTGGGCCAGCATCGCATCGGCGACTTTGACGAATCCGCCGATGTTAGCGCCGCGCACGTAGTTGGTGACCTCGCCGCCCCCGCCGTACCGCACGCAGTTGGCGTGGATCGCGTGCATGATCTGCTGCAGGCGTCGATCCACTTCCTCGCGCGTCCAGTGCGTCATACCGGCATTCTGGGTCATTTCCAGACCGGAGGTCGCCACGCCGCCGGCGTTGGCCGCCTTGCCCGGGGCGAAGAGCACCTTGGCCTCGTGGAGCACGTCGACCCCTTCCGGCACGGTCGGCATGTTGGCCCCCTCAGCCACCAGGCGACACCCGTTCTTGACCAGCGTGTCGGCATCCTCGACGTCGATTTCGTTCTGCGTGGCGCTCGGGAACGCCAGCTGGCCGGGCACGCTCCAGGGACGCTTTTTCGGCAGGTACGTCACCCCCTTGAAATGCTCGGCGTACTCCCGAATCCGCCCGCGCCGCACGTTCTTGAGCTGCATGACCCACGCCAGTTTCTCCGGGCCGATCCCGTCCGGGTCGACGATCGTGCCGTCGAAGTCAGACAGCGTGATGGGCTTGGCACCCAGCTCGTTGAGCTTCTCGACCGTGTACTGGGCCACGTTGCCGGAGCCTGACACAAGCGCCGTCTTGCCCGCGACGCTGTCCCCTCGGGCGGCCAGCATCTCCTGGGCGAAGTAGACGCAGCCGTAACCGGTTGCCTCCGGCCGCAGCAGCGAGCCGCCCCAGCCGTAGCCTTTGCCGGTCAGCACACCGCAAAACCGATCGACCAGCCGCTTGTACTGGCCGAACAGAAAGCCAATCTCGCGCCCCCCCACGCCGATGTCGCCGGCCGGCACGTCAGTGTCCGGGCCGATGTGCCGGTACAGCTCGGTCATGAAGGACTGGCAGAACCGCATGACCTCGTTGTCGCTCTTGCCCTTCGGATCGAAGTCGGAGCCCCCTTTGCCGCCGCCCATGGGCAGCGTGGTCAACGAGTTCTTGAAGACCTGCTCAAAGGCCAGGAACTTCAGCACGCCGAGCGTCACCGTCGGGTGAAACCGCAGGCCCCCCTTGTACGGGCCAATCGCACTGCTCATCTGCACGCGGAACCCGCGGTTGATCTGGATCTCGCCACGATCGTCCAGCCAGGGCACCCGGAACATGATCACCCGCTCGGGCTCCACCATCCGCTCCAGGATCTTGGCCTCCCGGTAGGCCGGATGGGCGTCGATGTACGGCATGACCGATTCCGCGACCTCACGCACCGCCTGGTGGAACTCGAACTCCCCAGGGTTCTTGGCCACGACCTGGTTCATGAACTCCGCGACCTGCGCGGACGAACTGCTGGTGGGAGACTGCGCCACATCGACGTCGACCGACATGCTTTCTTGCTCCTGGCTGGGTCTGAACAACAGTGCGTCTGAACACCACTGCGTCCGGACAAACGTCGCGTCCTGCCCGGCACGCTCACGCTCGGCCGCGACAGACGCCATGACACGCATCACTGTACCACTCGCATCGGCATTTTACTATAGCACGTTGCCAATTATAAAGGAATAATTGCCGGAAATGAATTGCCGCTGTTGTTCCTGCTTGACGCTTGAATTGCCACCTTCTATCGTGTCCTGTGGGGTGAGCATCCCCGCTGGAAGGTGGAGTGGCAGAGGCAGGCGGCGCAGGTTGGTCGAGGGTTTGTGTGGAACGCCACGCGTGGGCGAGGGGACATTGTATGCCGATTGACGTGCAGTTGAGCACAGGGGTACCGGGCTTGGATCGCCTGCTGCGGGGGCTTATCGCAGGGGACAATCTGGTGTGGCAGGTGGACGCGATCGAGCATTTTGCGCCGTTTGTGCCGCCGTATTGCCGCCATGCATTGGCGCGGGGCAAGCAGATTGTCTATTTCCGGTTTGCGGATCATCCGCCGCTGGTGCCGGACGAATTGCCGGCCACAGTCTGCCGGCTGGACACGTCGCGGGGATTCGAGCAGTTGATCACGGAGATACACCGGGTGCTGGGGGAGTCTGGGCGCGACGCGTGTTTCGTGTTTGACTGCCTGTCGATGCTGGCGGACGCCTGGTTCAGTGATCGGATGCTGGGGAATTTCTTCCGGCTGACCTGTCCGTACGTATTGGACCTGGAGTCGCTGGCGTATTTTCCACTGTTGCGCAACCGCCATTCGTTTCACGCGCTTGCGCCGATCCGCAACACGACGCAGATTTTTCTGGACGTGTATCGTCACCGCGAGGAGCTGTATGTGCATCCGATCAAGGTGGAGCACCGGTACTCGCCGACGATGCACATGCTGCACGGCTGGGAGGGGGACGATCTCGTGCCGCTGGTGGAGAGTTCGACGACGGCGGAGATCCTGACGGCGATCCCCTGGACGGGGCTGGATTCGGTGCGGATGCGGCAGGGGACGTGGAGTCGCAGTCTGGCGCGGGCGGAGCAATTGTGGGAGGAGATCCAGGCGGGGGTGCGGCCGGCGGCAGAGGCGGAGCCGTGCCTGGACCACCTGCTGCAGATGATCGTCTCGCGGGACGACCGGGTGTTGCAGCTGGCCCGGCGTCATTTCACCCTGGGGGACGTCCTGCAGATCAGTCGGCGGATGATCGGCACGGGGCTCATCGGCGGCAAGTCGGTCGGCATGCTGCTGGCCCGCGCGATCCTCAACCGCGCTGCGCCGCGCTGGCAGCAGGTGCTCGAGGCGCACGATTCCTTCTACATCGGTTCGGACGTGTTCTACTCGTACCTGGTCGAGAACGGCTGCTGGTGGCTGCGGCAGAAGCAGCGGGATCCGGCCACGTTTCTCGACGGCGTGGAAGAAGCGCGGCGGCGGATTCTCACCGGCTCGTTTCCCGAGTATATCGAGAAGGAGTTCGGCGAGATGCTGGAGTACTTCGGGCAGTCGCCGATCATCGTGCGGTCCAGCAGTCTGCTGGAGGACAACTACGGCAACGCGTTTGCCGGGAAATACGAGAGCATTTTCTGTGCGAACCAGGGACCGCACCAGAAACGGCTGGCCGACTTCCTGGCCGCGGTGCGTGCCATCTACGCCAGCACGATGAGCGAGAACGCGTTGCGGTATCGCGCGCAGCGCGGGCTGCTGGATCGCGATGAGCAGATGTCGCTGCTGGTCCAGCGCGTCTCGGGCGGCCGCTGGGGCACCTGGTTCTTCCCGCAGGTCGCCGGGGTCGGGTACTCGTTCAATCCCTACGTCTGGAGCCCCTACATCGATCCGGCTGCCGGTATGGTGCGGCTGGTGTTCGGGCTGGGCACGCGCGCCGTCGACCGGTCGGATGACGACTACACCCGCGTCGTGGCGCTGAACGATCCGCAGCGGCGTCCCGACAGCGGCATGGAGCAGGTCCGGCAGTTCTCCCAGCGGCGTGTGGACGTGATCGATCTGGAAGCCAGTCACCTGGCCTCCTGCGACTTCGCCGACGTCTGCCAGCAGTGTGCCTCCCTGCCGCTCGAGAAGTTCACCTCCCAGGACCGCGAACTGGCCGACTGGGCCGTGCGCCAACAGCTGGATGAGCGGGCCGCCCTGGTCCTGACGTTCGACGCGCTGCTGACCCAGACCCCGTTCGTCCAAGATATGCGGGCCGTCCTCTCCACGCTCGCCCAAGCCTACAACTCGCCGGTCGACCTCGAGTTCACCGCCAACTTCTTCGCCAAGGACGACTACAAGATCAACCTCGTGCAGTGCCGCCCGCTGCAGATCGCCACCGAAGGCGCGGCCGCCGCACGCCCCGAGTCGATCCCGCAATCCGATGTGATCCTCCAGTCGCGCGGGGCCGTGATCGGCCCCAGCCGCTCCAGCACCATCGACCGCATCGTGTATGTTGAGCCGCTCCTCTACGGCCAGCTGCCCATCGCCGACCGGTATGCCCTGGCCCGCGTCATCGGTCGCCTGTTCCACCAGGCCCAACGCAAACCGCCCCGCCAGACCCTGCTCATCGGACCCGGACGCTGGTGCACCAACAGCCCGTCGCTGGGCGTCCCCGTGTCGTTCGCCGAAATCGACCGCGTGGCCGCGATCTGCGAAATCGTCACCATGCGCGACGATCTGGTGCCCGACGTCTCGCTCGGAACCCACTTCTTCAACGACCTGGTCGAACTCGACATCCTGTACTTCGCCCTGTTCCCCGGCCGGCCGCTGAACCAGTGGAACCGCGAGTACTTCCTGCAGTCCCCCAACCGCCTGGCAGACCTGCTGCCCGACGTAGCCCGCTGGGCACCCGTGCTGCGCGTGATCGATTGCGGCGGCGGCGACGGCTACCGCGTGCACCTCTATGCCAATACCCCCGAACAGATCGTGCAGTGCTACCGCACCAACACCGAACCCGCCTCCGGTTAGAGTGCGGCTGACCGCATCGGCAATTTTGCCGAAAAAAGCTTCCCCTTAACGTACCGTTTCTGCTAAGATCGAGCTGGCAAGCGGCCGTTGGCGGGGGCGGCCAGACCCGGTTGTTGCCGGAGCCGCGTATGGTTAAGTAGCGGTGTGTCGTGAGGTGATGGGAGGTACAACGCATGGAAAAGACGCAGCGGCATCGTGTGGAGATTCTGCAGGTGCTCAGCAAGCTCCAGGAGCGCGCTCCATCGGGGCGGATCACTGCGGCGCTCGAAGCGAGCGGACACCCGCTGAGCGAGCGGACCGTGCGTCTGTACCTGCGGCAGCTGGAGAACGAGGGGCTGACCGAGTCGCAGGGGCGGCAGGGACACGTCATCACGGAGCAGGGGCTGGCCGCCTTGCGGGCGGCGCACGTGGTGGACGGCGTGGGGTTCTTGTCGGCCAAGATCGATCAGATGACCTTCAACATGTCGTTCGATCTGGCGACCCGCACGGGAACGGTGGTGGTCAACGTCTCGCTGGTCGATCCGCAGCAACTGGCGGGGTGCGTCGACCAGGTGTGCGAGGTGTTTGCCAAGGGCTATGCCATGGGCAATCGCGTGGCGCTGCTGGACGCGGGCGAGACGGTGGGGAAGCTGACGGTGCCGCCGGGCCGCGTCGGGTTCTGCACCATCTGCTCCATCACGCTCAACGGCGTCCTGCTCAAACACGGCATTCCCACCACCTCGCGGTTCGGCGGATTGCTGGAACTGCGGGGCGGCTGCGCGACGCGGTTTGTGGAGATCATCTACTACGACGGCACGACGATCGATCCGCTGGAGGTGTTCATCCGCAGCGGGATGACCGATTACCTGGGGGCGGTGCGCTCGGGCAACGGCCTGATCGGGGCGAGTTTCCGGGAGTTGCCGGCCGACAGCCGTGAGGCCGTGTTGAATCTGAGCAATCGGCTCACGGCCGTCGGGCTCGGCGGGCTGCTGGAGGTGGGGCTCCCCGGCCAGCCGGTGCTGGGCCAAGCTGTGCCGCACGGCCGGCTGGGGGCCGTGATCGTGGGGGGACTCAACCCCATCGCGCTGCTGCAGGAAATGGACCAGCGGATCGAGTCGCGCGCCCTGGCTGGACAACTCGACTACCACCGGCTGTTCCCCTTCGAGGAACTGCCCGACGCGCTGCGGCTGCGGAGCGGGCCCTAGGCGCCGCGGCGCTGGCGGCGAACGTCACGCGGGGGCGGGCAGGCTGGTCTGACCCATCAGATAGCGGTCGATGGCCTGTGCCGCGCCGCGACCTTCGCTGATCGCCCACACCACCAGCGACTGACCGCGACGGCAGTCGCCAGCGGCGAACACGCCGGGCACGTTGGTGGTGAAGTCCCCGTAGGCCGCCCGGTAATTCGTCCGCTCGTCGCACGCGACCCCCAACGCGCTGGCCACCGGCTGTTCCGGGCCGAGGAAGCCGAGCGAGAGGAACACGAGGTCGGCCTGCCAGACGCTGGCGGTCCCCGGGATTTCCCGGAACGGCGTTCGGGGCCCGGGGGTCGTCCAATCGACGCGCACGGTCCGCACCCCCGTCACGTGGCCCTGCCCGTCGCCGACGAATTCCTTGGTCAGCACGGCGTACATGCGTGGGTCCTCGCCGAACCGCGCACGGCACTCCTCGTGCGAGTAGTCCACGCGGAACACCCGCGGCCACTGGGGCCAGGGATTGTTGGCCGCCCGCGCCGGCGGCGCTTTGTCCAGCAGTTCGAAGTTGATCACACTCTGGCAGCCGTGGCGCAGTGCGGTCCCGATGCAGTCGGCCCCGGTGTCCCCACCGCCGATGACGATCACGTGCTTGTCGCGTGCCGGGATGTGCCGGCCATCACGCAGCTGGGAGTCGAGCAGGCTGCGGGTATTGGCTGTCAGGAACTCCATGGCGAAGTGGATGCCCACCAGTTCCCGGCCGGGAACCGCCAGATCGCGTGGGCGAGTTGCGCCGGTGGCCAGCAGCACCGCGTCGGACTCGTCCCGCAGCCGCTGCGGATCGCAGTACGCGATGTCGCGCCCCCCCTGTGCCGCCGGCTCCGCCACTCCCGGGCCCGCCGCGTCTTCGCGCCGCCCGACGTGTGTCCGCGTCACGAAGCGGACCCCCTCCTGTTCGAGCAGCCGGACGCGCCGCGCGACGAGCGTCTTTTCCAGCTTCATGTTGGGGATCCCATACATCAGCAGTCCGCCGATGCGGTCGGCCCGTTCGTAGACGGTGACGGTGTGCCCTACCTTGTTCAGCTGCGCGGCGGCGGCCAGTCCGGCGGGCCCCGAGCCGATGATGGCCACGCGTTTGCCAGTCCGCTGCGCCGGCGGCTGCGGCTGGATCCACCCCTCGGCGAACGCCCGGTCGACGATCGCGTTCTCGATGTTCTTGATCGTCACCGGGGGGGTGTTGATCCCGAGGACGCAGGCCCCCTCGCACGGCGCCGGACAGGCCCGCCCCGTGAACTCGGGGAAGTTGTTCGTCTTGTGCAGGCGGTCGAGCGCCTCCCGCCACCGCTGCTGGTACACCAGGTCGTTCCATTCGGGGATCAGGTTGTCGAGCGGGCAGCCGGAGTGGGACATGCAGAAGGGCACGCCGCAATCCATGCAGCGCGCTCCCTGCGTGCGGAGGTGTTCCGGATCGGGCTCGGTGTAGATCTCCTGGAAGTCGTCCAGCCGCACCAGCGGCGCGCGGTAGGGCACGGTCTTGCGGGGGTACTCTTTGAATCCGGTCGGTTTGCCCATGGTCAGATGCTCGCATGTTCGGCCTGCACGGCCGTTTCGATTTCCTCTTCGCGCGCCGCCCGTTCCAGCAGCACGCGCTTGTAGTCGGTTGGCACGACCTTGACGAACTCCTTGCGGAAGACCCGGGTCCACTCGTCGAGAATGCGGTGCGCCATCCGCGACTGGGTGTACTCGTAATGCAGCTTGATCATTTCCAGCAGTTCGCCGACGTCCTCGGGCGTCTCCACCCGGTCCAGTTCGACGGTCGCCCGGTTGCACCGCAGGTGGAACTCGCCGTCCCGATCCCACACGTAGGCGATGCCGCCAGACATGCCCGCGGCGAAATTGCGTCCGGTCGGGCCCAGGATCACCGCCCGACCGCCCGTCATGTACTCGCAGCCATGATCGCCGACCCCTTCGACGACGGCCCACGCGCCGCTGTTGCGCACGCAGAACCGTTCCGCGGCGCGGCCGCAGAAGAACGCCTGGCCGCCGGTCGCGCCGTAGAGACTGACGTTGCCGATCACGATGTTCCGCTCGGGCGCGAACGTGCTCGTCCGCGGCGGATAGACGATCAGCCGGCCGCCGGAGAGCCCTTTGCCGACGTAGTCGTTGGCGTCCCCCTCCAGTTCGAGCGTGATGCCGCCCGCCAGGAACGCCCCGAAACTCTGCCCGGCGGAGCCGCGGAAATGGAAGTGGATCATGTCGTCCGGCAGCCCCTGCTCGCCGAACATGCGGACCACGCGGTGGCTCAGGATCGTGCCCACCGTGCGGTCGACGTTCTCGATCGGCAGTTCCACGCGGACCGGCTCGCCCCGGTCCAGGGCCGGCTGGGCCAGCGTCAGCAGCCGGCGGCGGTCGAGCGACTGGTCCAGCCCGTGGTCCTGCGCGGTCATGCACCGTACCTGCACCTGATCGTGCGGCTTGAGCGCTGGCGCGAGAATGCGGCTCAGGTCCAGCCCGGCGGCCTTCCAATGGTCGAGGGCCGGCTGCGTTTCCAGGCAGTCGACGCGGCCGATCAGTTCGTCGAAGCGGCGGAACCCGAGGTCGGCCATGATCTGCCGCGCTTCCTCGGCCACCAGGAACAGGTAGTTCACGACGTGCTCCGGCCGGCCCGCGAACTTGCGCCGCAGCGTCGGATCCTGCGTCGCCACGCCCACCGGGCATGTGTTCAGATGGCACTTCCGCATCATGACGCAGCCGAGCGTAATGAGGGGCGCGGTCGAGAAGCCCATTTCCTCGGCGCCCAGCAGCGCGGCGATGACCACGTCGCGGCCCGTGCGGATGCCGCCGTCGGTCTGCAGAATCACGCGGCCCCGCAGATCGTTGAGCACCAGCGTCTGGTGGGTTTCGGCGATGCCCAGCTCCCAGGGCAGCCCCGCGTGCTTGATGCTCGTCAGCGGCGATGCGCCGGTGCCCCCGACGTCGCCGGAAATCAGGATGTGGTCGGCATGCGCCTTGGCCACCCCCGCGGCCACCGTCCCGACCCCCATTTCGGACACCAGCTTCACACTGATCCGGGCCTCCGGATTGGCGTTTTTCAGGTCGTAGACCAGCTGGGCCAGGTCTTCGATCGAGTAGATGTCATGGTGCGGCGGCGGACTGATCAGTCCCACACCTGGCGTGGAATAGCGGACGCGCGCGATCGTGTCATCGACCTTCCGGCCCGGCAACTCCCCCCCCTCGCCCGGCTTGGCGCCCTGCGCCATCTTGATCTGCAACTCGTCCGCGTTGCTCAAGTACCACGCCGTCACGCCGAACCGGCCGGACGCGATCTGCTTGATGGCGGACCGCTTCGAGTCGCCGTTGGGGAGCGGCAGGAAGCGGGCGGGGTCCTCCCCTCCTTCCCCCGTATTGCTCCGCCCGCCCAGGCGATTCATGGCCACGGCCAGCGCCTCGTGCGCCTCGCGCGAAATGGATCCGTAGCTCATCGCGCCCGTGCAGAACCGCTTCACGATGTGGGCCGCCGGCTCCACTTCGTCCAGCGGCACCGGCGTCTGGCCGGCCGGCCGGCGGAACCCCAGCAGGCCGCGCAGCGTACAGCGGCGGGCGGCCTCCGCGTTCATGTGCTCTGCGTATTGCCGATAGGTCTCGCGATCTCCGGTCCGCGCGGCAGCCTGCAGGCTGGCAATGGAGACCGGATCCCACACGTGCGCCTCACCCCCGGCCCGCCAGTGGAACTCACCCGGGTTGGGCAGCACGGGGACGCGGTCCTGCGGACCATCCGGGTAGCCGCGGGCGTGGCGGCACAGCGCTTCGCGGGCCAGCGTCTCCAGGTCGACCCCCTGCAGGCGGCTCGGCGTGCCGGCAAAACAACGCTCGATCACGTGGTCGTTGAGCCCGACCGCCTCGAAAATCTGCGCGCCCTTGTACGACTGGAGCGTCGAGATCCCCATCCTGGCCATCACTTTCAGGATGCCCTTAGCCACGCCGACGCGATAGGCGCTTAACACCTGCTCGTCGTCCGAAAACTCGTTCGCGTCCAGACGCCCTTCCCGCCGCGCCTGCCAGAGCGCCTCGAACGCCAGATAGGGGTTGATGGCGTCTGCCCCGTAGCCGATCAGCAGGCAGTGGTGATGGACTTCGCGCGCCTCGCCCGTCTCCAGGATGATCCCCAGCCGCGTCCGCTGGGCCTGCCGCACCAGATGATGGTGCACCGCGCTGCAGGCCAGCAGCGCGCTGACCGGGACCCGCGCGGCCGACACCTGGCGGTCAGAGAGGATGATCAGGCTGTAGCCCTGCTCCAGCGCCTCCTCCGCCTCGCGGCAGATGCGATCCAGCACACGCGGCAGGCCGCCCGGGCCCTCCGCACGCGGGAACGTGATGTCGATCGTGCGGCTCCGCCAACCGCGGTGGTTCATGTGCCGCAACGCCGCCACCTCCCGGTTGCTCAGGATCGGGTGCGGGATGAGCAGCCGCTGGCAGTGCTGCTCCGACGTCTCCAACAGGTTGCGCTCCGGCCCGATGTAGCACTCGAGCGACATGATGATCTCTTCGCGGATCGAATCGATCGGCGGGTTGGTCACCTGGGCAAACAACTGCTTGAAGTAATCGTAGGGCAGATGCGGCTGGGCGCTCAGGCACGCCAGCGCCGCGTCGTTGCCCATCGAGCCCAGCGGGTCGCGCTGCTGCTGGACCAGCGGCAGCAACAGGAAATGAACCGTCTCCGTCGTGTAGCCGAACGCCTGCATGCGGGCCAGCAGCGTGTCCGGGTCCAGCGCCGGCACGTCGGCCGGCACGTCGAGATCCGACAGCCGGATGCGATGCTTGCGGAGCCAGGCCGCGTACGGCCGCCGGTTCGCCAACTCGTGCTTCAACTCCTCGTCCGGGATCAGCCGGCCCTGGTGGAAGTCCACCAGGAGCATCCGGCCCGGCTCCAGCCGCCCTTTGACCGCCACGTTCTCGGGCGCGACCGGCAGCACCCCCACTTCGCTGGCCATCAACACCCGGTCGTCGTGCGTCAGGTAGTATCGGCTCGGACGCAGCCCGTTGCGGTCCAGCACGGCACCGATGTAGTGGCCGTCGGTGAACACGATCGATGCCGGGCCGTCCCAAGGCTCCATCAGAGCCGCATGGTACTCGTAGAACGCCCGCTTCGCCTCCGTCATCATCCGGTGCTTCTGCCACGCCTCCGGAATCATCATCATCACAGCTTCCTGCAGGGTGCGCCCATTCATGAGCAGGAACTCGAGCACGTTGTCGAAGCTGCCGGAATCCGAACAATCGGGCTCGATGACCGGGAAGAGCTGTGACAGCTGGGCCCCGAATAGATCGCTGCGCACCACCCCCTCGCGGGCCCGCATCCAGTTGATGTTGCCCCGCAACGTGTTGATCTCGCCGTTGTGCGACATGAACCGCAGCGGTTGGGCCCGATCCCAGCTGGGGAATGTGTTGGTCGAAAAACGCGAGTGGACCATCGCCAGATGCGTTGTGTACGCCGGATCACTCAGGTCCGGATAGAACACCGCCAGCTGATCCGGAGTGAGCATCCCCTTGTAGACGAGCACCCGCGTCGACAGACTGCAGATGTAGAACAGATGACGCTCGGCCAGACGCACATCACCCCGCACGCGATGGCTCGCCTGCTTGCGAATCAGATACAACTGCCGCTCAAACGCCTCGCCGCGCAAACCGCCCTCGGCCGCCACAAACAACTGCTCAATCACCGGCATGCCCTGCCGCGCCGTCGGGCCGAGATCGGCCGTGTCCGGACACACCGGGACCTCCCGCCACCCCACCAGCCGCTGACCTTGCGCACGCGTGTACTGCTCAACCACCTCCTTGCACGCCGCGCGCTCCGCCGCACGCCGCGGCAGGAAGACCAGCCCGGCCGCGTACGCGCCCGCCTCCGGCAACGCCACCGCAAACGCCGCCGCCGCCACCTGAGCCAGAAACTCGTGCGGCAACGCGGTCAGAATGCCCGCTCCGTCACCCGTGTTCACCTCGCAACCACATGCCCCTCGGTGGTTCATCCGACGCAGCACATGCAGCCCGTCGGCCACCAGCTGGTGACTGCGCTCGCCCTTGATGTGCGCCACCAGCCCCACCCCGCAACTGTCATGCTCCAGCCCGGGATCGTAAAGGCCATGCTGTGCCGGAAGACCGGTCCGAACGGGTTGGTTCATGTGTCACGCCACACGCGATTTGAGTGCTGAACAAGTCACCGCCGCCGCAGGCCGTCCGCCCAAGCGACCACCGGTGGTCTGCCATGTTGATTTATATTAGAAATCGAAATACTGGAAGGCAATCGCATTTCTAGTTGAGATTTAACAATACGCGCGCGGCGGTGGAGTGTCAACGTCCAGGCAGATGGAAAAATGCGCGGGGGAAACCCGACCGTGCCGCAGGCTGGCCTGTGGCGCCGCGACCGATCGACGCCGCACGCCTCGTGTCGGCGGGGGCCGGTGGCGAACACAATCAATGAGTAATGACGAATGACCAATGACTTGGGTTTGGGGGTGGCGAGGGCGTGGCGATGGGGGCCACGTGTCGCTCGGCGTCGCTTGCTTGACAGCCCAACTCATGGGGGCTAGCATCGTGTCGCATTCTCAGGGAACAGAATGAACTCGGTCGAGCGTCGTCCTCTTTGACGCGTCTCTCATGTACAGTGGTGTCTGGGGGTCTGCAGAGGCAGCGGGTGGATGGCGACCCGGTTGGCCTGGGCAGCTCGACTCGGTTCGCGCGCGGGAGCACCACCGAATGAAGCTGATGGCATCCCGACGGACGGTTATGCTGCGGGCATTGGTGTGGATTACGGCCGGTTGGGGTGTCTGGCTGGGGCCGGCGGCGACGGCCGCCACCCCCGACAGTCCGGAAGTGCGCGCGATGGTCGAGCGGGGTCTGCAGCACTTGAATTCCGGCTGGAAGAGCACGACACATGCGGAGCGGCTGGGCGGTGTGGCGCTGGTCGGGCTGGCCGCCTACAAGTACGAGAAGCGGTTTGGCGGCGACCAGGCGGTGATCTCCGACTTGACTCTCCAGGCGCTGAAGCGTGTGATGACGACCGCGCACGAAGCCAACGGGCTGCGCTACCTGGACAACTACAGTCTGGGCATCGCGTTGGTACTCCTGACCGAAGTCTCCCCGGCCGAGCATACCGGCGAGATCGGGTTGTTGTTGGAGGAGTTGTTGCAGCGGCAGAAGCCGAACGGTTCGTGGGGGTACCCGGGATCGCCGCTGGGAGATACGTCGCAGTTGCAGTATGCGGCCTTTGGTCTCTGGGCGGCGAAGAACTCCGGCTGCCAAGTGCCGCCCGAGGTGGCGGTCAATCTGGCGAACTATGTGATGCGGGTGCAGGACCCGAGCGGCTGCTGGGGGTATCAGGGCAACGATCCGGGCACCTTCACCCGCGTGACGCAAGCGCCGACGCGCCCCTCGTTGGGCGTGGCCGGCCTGGGAACGCTCTACGTGGTATCGGACCTGCTGGGGTTGTCCCGTCCCGGTGTACAGCGCCAGGCCCCCAAAGGCTCGGTGCCGGCCGTGTTTCAGCCTGTGGCGTCGGAGTCGCACGGTCTGCGGAATCGCGCATCGATTGCGAACCTGCCAATGAGCACGTTGAAGCAGGCGATCAGCGACGGCAACGCCTGGTTTCGCAGTCTGCCGACGCTGCAGACGCAGACCTGGCAGTATTACTTCCTGTATGGCCTCGAGCGGTATCAGAGTTTTCGCGAGCTGGTGGAGGGGACGGAGGAAGCGGAGCCCCGGTGGTACAACGACGGCGTGCGGTTGCTGCAGATGTTGCAGCGCGACACCGGGCAGTGGGATTCACTGGGATCGGGGGCGTTCGCTCCGCAGGACACCGATTCCGTGGTGAATACCGCTTTTGCCATGCTGTTTCTGCTGCGCAGCACGCGCGAGACGATCGAGAAGGTGGTCGAACGCGACGGGGCTCTGCGCGGCGGGTACGATCTGCCGACGGACCTGAGTGCCGTGCGGGTCCGGGACAATCGTCTGGTGGCGCCGGCCGTGGTGGGCGAGGTGGCCGACATGATCGGGATGCTCGAAAGC